>SMWH01000099.1 GCA_004357005.1 Gammaproteobacteria bacterium | reverse complement strand
GGGCTGGATGTGCCGGCCGAGTGCGTGGAACGGGACTGGAGCCAGCCCCACGTACGCAACGCACGCCTGGTCCCGGTGTTCAAGGAGATCTATGAAAACCGCGACAAGCACTGGGGCGCTTATCATATGTGCGAAAAGCTCGTGGATATCGAAGAAAGTTTTCAGCTCTGGCGTTTCCGGCACATGAAAACGGTGGAGCGGTTGATCGGATACAAGCGGGGTACGGGTGGTTCGAGCGGCGTGCCGTTCCTCAAACGTGCCCTGGAACTGACATTTTTTCCTGAATTGTTCGACGTTCGCACCGAGATCGGTACCTGACAGCGTCTCGTGAAAATAGGGAGGTCACGATGACTGAGCAATATGACAATCCCCTGGGTATAGACGGTTTTGAATTTGTGGAATTCGCGTCGCCGGAACCCGCGGCCCTGCACGCGCTGTTCAAGGCGCTGGGATTCAGCGCGGTGGGGAAACACAAGACGAAGAACATCACCTTGTACCGTCAGGGTGACTCCAATTTCCTTGTGAACGAAGAACCGGACGGATTTGCCGCCGACTTCGCCAAAGAACATGGTCCCTGTGCGCCGGGTTTTTCGATTCGCGTTGCCGATGCCGGAAAGGCCCGCGCCACGGCTTTGGAGAAAGGTGGCGAAGCCATCGATCACAAACCCGACACCGTCGCGATCTGTACGCCGATGATCAAGGGGATCGGTGGTGCCGTGTTGTACCTGGTGGACAAGTACGGCGACAAGGGTTCCGTTTACGAAGATGAATTCGATTTCATTGAGGGCGCCCACGCCCATCCGAAGGGTTATGGGCTGACCTTCATCGATCACCTGACCCATAATGTGTTCTATGGAAATATGGAAAAGGTGGCGGATTTCTACGAGAAACTTTTCAACTTCCGGGAGATCCGTTATTTCGATATCAAGGGTGCCCAGACCGGGCTGGTATCCAAAGCCATGACCGCGCCCGATGAGATGGTGCGGATACCAATCAATGAGTCACCGGATGAGGGTTCTCAAATCAACGAGTACCTGCGTGAGTACAAGGGCGAAGGAATTCAGCATATCGCGCTGTTTACCGACAACATCTACGAGACCATCGAGTCCATTCGATCCCATGACATAGCGTTTCTGGACACGCCGGATACCTATTACGATGTGGTGGACGAACGCATCAAGGGGCACCAGGAAGACGTCCCGCGCATGTTGAATAATGGCATTCTCATCGACTGCGATCGGGATGATCCGTCCAAGATCCTGCTGCAGATTTTTACCAAGAATGTGATTGGTCCGATTTTTTTCGAGGTCATCCAGCGCAAGGGCAATGAGGGATTCGGCGAGGGCAATTTCCAGGCGTTGTTCGAATCCATCGAGCGGGACCAGGTACGCAGGGGCGTCATATGACAGGGAATCGCGGCTGGAAAGCCGCTCCTACACGTAGGAGCGCCATTCGTGGCGCGATTCTTTCTTGTCGCGGCTGGAAAGCCGCTCCTGCGGGCGAAGCCGCTTCCGCGCGCAGGAATCAACAATGAAGAAGTGGATCAGTTTTCCAAGGATTGAAGGCAAGTCCTCGAGGCAGGCCCATGTGGATCTGCCTGAAGGAACCTATGAGCGGGAGTTGGGCAAGGAAGGATTTTTCGGGCCCGCCACCCACATGTACCATTCTCGGCCGCCCACCGGCTGGTCGAGTTTTGAAGGCCCGCTGCAACCGCGCGCTTTTGACACCAACAAGCTGGAACAGGCAGGCAATTCGCCCTGGGACGCGAGCATGTTGATGAGCAATGCGTCGTGCAAATACCGCTACGGCCGGCTCAAGGGCAACATGGATCACCTGGTTCGCAACAGCGATGGCGATGAACTGTTGTTCATCCACCAGGGAACGGGTGACCTGTTCTGCGATTACGGGCACATGGCGATCAAGGAGGGCGACTACGTCATGTTGCCCCGCGGCACCATGTGGCGCATGGATACGGAAGGGATGGAAATGTTGCTGATCGAGGCGACCAATGATTCCTACGGTCTGCCGGACAAGGGCTTGCTGGGTCCCCATGCCATCTTCGATCCGGCAGCTCTTGATCTGCCGCGCATCGATGATGATTTTGTCCGACAGCAGGGCGAAGACGAGTGGCGTGTCGTCGTCAAACGGCGCGATCAGTTGAGCACCATTACCTATCCCTACAATCCTCTGGACGCCGTGGGATGGAAGGGCGATCTGGCGCCGGTGCGCATCAACTGGCGCGACATCAGACCTGTGATGAGCCACCGTTATCATTTGCCGCCTTCGGCCCACACGACTTTCCTGACGGGGCGTTTCGTGGTGTGTACTTTTGTGCCGCGGCCTTTTGAAACGGACCCCGAGGCGCTGAAGGTGCCGTTTTTCCACAACAACGATGACTACGACGAAGTGATTTTCTATCACGCCGGCGAGTTCTTCTCCCGGGACAATATCCATCCGGGGATGATCACCATGCACCCCTGCGGCTTCACCCATGGACCCCACCCCAAGGCGCTGCAGAACGCCTTCGAGCAGAAGGCCGCGGGAACCAACGAGGTCGCCGTCATGATCGACGCGCGCGACGCGTTGGACGTGGATACTGCCGCGGTCGCTATCGAGTGGAAAGGGTATGTGGATTCCTGGAAAAGTTGAATCGCGCCACGAATGGCGCTCCTACAAGAGCCACGAATGAAATAAGAAGGACACTATTTTGAAACTGGCTTCACTCAGGGAAGGCGGCCGTGACGGCACGCTGGTCGTCGTCGAACGCGACCTCACCTGGGCCATTACGGTCCCGGAGATCGCCCCTACGCTGCAGGCGGCGCTGGAAGACTGGGAAAACGCCGCGCCGAGACTGGACAAGGTGTACGGGGATCTGAATACCGGCAAGGGCGCGGGGTTTGCCTTCAATGTGGATGAGTTGGCCTCACCGTTGCCCAGGGCTTACCAGTTCCTGGACGGCAGCGCCTATCTCGCTCATGTGGAAAGGGTGCGCAAGGCCCGTGGCGCGGAAATGCCGCCCAGCTTTCTAAGCGATCCCCTTATGTATCAGGCCGTGTCTGATGGCTTTCTGGCGCCCCACGAAATCATTCTGGTGACGGACGAGGCCTATGGCATCGATATGGAAGCGGAAGTGGGCGTGATCACCGGCGACGTGCCCATGGGCGCGACGCCCGATGAGGCGGGCAGTCAGATCCGTCTGATCGTTCTGATCAACGATGTGTCCCTGCGCAATCTCATTCCGAACGAGTTGGGCAAGGGCTTCGGGTTCCTGCACAGTAAACCCCGTTCGGCACTGTCGCCGGTGGCGGTCACGCCGGATGAACTGGGCGATGCCTGGCGCGACTACAAGGTTCATTTGCCCCTGGTCACGCATCTCAATGGTGAGCTGTTCGGCAAACCCGAGGCGGGAGAGGACATGCAGTTCAGCCTGGCCGAGCTGATAGCCCACGCTGCAAAGACCCGGCCGCTGGGCGCCGGGACCCTCGTGGGATCCGGTACTGTCGCCAACCAGGACAAGTCCCTGGGAGCGAGCTGTCTCGCCGAACGGCGGGTTATTGAGATCGTGGAGCAGGGCGAGGCCAAGACACCCTTCATGAGTTTTGGTGACACGGTGCGTATCGAGATGTTCGACAAGAACGGCGAGACGATTTTCGGCTCGATCGATCAACGCGTCGAAAAGGCCTGAATCGTGATCCCGTTGATCCTGTACACGTACTGGCGGAGTTCCTCCGCATACCGGGTGCGTATTGGGCTCAACCTGAAGGGCATCGACTACGAGCCGAGCTTCGTGCACCTGGTTCGTGAGGGCGGTGAACAACACAAAGCCGAATACCGGCGTATCAACCCCCAGGGCCTGGTGCCGACGCTGGTGGACGGCGAACACGTCATCCACCAGTCACTGGCGATCCTGGAGTATCTGGACGAAACACGCACCGAGCCTTCCCTGCTGCCTGGTTCAGCCGAGGACCGGGCGCGTATCCGCGCCCTGGCCATGATCGTGGCCAGCGACATCCAGCCGGTGCAGAACCTGCGGGTGTTGCGATACCTGGTCGAAAAACTTGGGCAGCCGGACGAAAAAAAAGTTGAGTGGATACGTGACTGGATCCACGGCGGCTTCAAAGCGATGGAAATCCATTTGCAGGATCCGCGTACGGGCGTGTTCATGCACGGGGACTCGCCGACGATGGCCGACTGTGTTCTGGTACCCCAGTACTACAACGCGGTACGTTTCGACGTCGATATGAAACGGTTTCCCACGATCAACCGGATCTACGCTGCCTGCATGGAACTGGATGCATTCGTACGGGCAGCCCCCGAGAACCAACCCGACGCTCCATGAGCATCATCGCCGAAAAACCACTGGTCACGACACTCGGTGCTTCCATCGAGGCGATCCAGCAACATTACGATCTCAGTAACGATTTCTATGCCTTGTGGCTGGACGAGACTATGACTTACTCCTGCGCATTGTGGGAATCCGGCGACACCCTGGAGCAGGCGCAGATCCGCAAACTCGACTACCACCTGGAGCAAGCCCGCGCCCGTAACGCAAATCGTTTTCTTGAGATTGGCTCGGGTTGGGGTTCTCTGCTGGCTCACGCCGTAAAACGCTTTGATGTGCGGTTTGCCCAGGGGTTGACGTTGAGCCAGGCACAACACGACTACGTTCGCGAGCGATACCCGCAAGATGCGGACCCCCGTATCCGGGTGGATGTCGATAGCTGGGAAGACCATCATCCGGAACAACCCTACGATGCCATTGTTTCTCTCGGCGCCATGGAACACTTTTCACATCCCCGGGACAGTGCTGCGGAAAAGGTCGCCAAATATCGCCGTTTCTTTGAACGTTGCCACGACATGCTCAACCCCGGCGGGTTCATGTCCCTGCAAACCATTACTTTTGGAAGTGGGGAGTTCGGGCCGAGTGCCGTGGCCGACATATTTCCGGAATCGCATCTGCCGCGCCTGGGGGAAATTATTGAAGCTTCGGCCAGGACCTTTGAGCTCGTCCGGTTGAGAAACGACCGCAGGGATTATGCGAGAACCAGCAGGGAGTGGCTGAAACGGCTCAACGCCAGGCGCGAGCTGGCGGCCGAGTTGGTGGGCGAGGAAACGGTGCACGATTATCGGAAATATCTTGCCGCCGGTGGATGGGCGCACACCAAAGGCGTGTTCTATCTTTACCGCCTGACGCTGCAACGGCTCGCTTAGCACGCTCAATCGAGCGCGCCCACGTCTTTCGGTGGTGATGTCTTTCCGAGCGAGGCCGGCGCACCGGAACGAGGAACAACATCCCCCCGGATAGCCATGCACGCTCGGCAGTGGTTAGTTGGTGATGCCCTGAAGCTGCTGGCTACCGCTCTCGGTGAGCTTGATCCGCAGTTCCAGTCCGTCGCGCGAGTCAGCGTTATGCAATGCCTCCCCCAGCCCTATCTCGTCGTTCCGGTAGAGTTCGTAGAGTGACTGGTCGAAGGTGCCCATACCCGCGTCCAGACTCTTTTCCATGGCTTCCTTGAGGCGGTCCAGTTCTCCGTTTTTGATCATCTCAGCCATGCGCGGCGTGTTGATCAGGATCTCGGCCGCGGGTTTGCGCTTGCCGTTCTTCAGTTTGACCAGCCGTTGGGACACGATGGCGTTCAGATTCAGCGACAGGTCCATCAGGATCTGGCTGTGGGCTTGCTGGGGGAAGAAGTTGAGAATGCGGCCGAGGGTCTGATCGGCGTTGGCGGCGTGCAGGGTTGCCAGGCACAGGTGACCGGTTTCCGCATAGGACATGGCCGCCTGCATGGTGTCAGTGTCGAGGATCTCACCGATCAGGATCACATCCGGTGCTTCGCGCATCGCCGCTTTGAGCGCGTTCTGGTAGGAATGCGTATCAAACCCGATCTCCCGCTGATTGACGATGGACTGCTGATGCCGATGCAGATACTCGATGGGGTCTTCGATGGTCAGGATGTGACCGCTGACATGGCGATTGCGCCAGTCGATCATGGACGCGAGCGTTGTAGATTTGCCGGAGCCTGCCGCCCCTACCACCAGAATCAGTCCGCGCGGCGCCATGATCAGCTCGTTGAGCAGCGGCGGCATATTCAGTTCCTCCACGCTCGGGATCCTGGATGGGATATGCCGGACGACGATGCCCACTTCGCCGCGTTGCCGGAAAAAATTGAAACGGAAGCGGCCAACACTCTTGACCGAAATCGCCACGCTGAGTTCGTTTTCCTCATCGAACATCTGCGCCTGCTCCTCGCTGAGCAGGGCATAGGTGACCTTGCGGATCATGCCTTTCTTGATGTCTTCCTGGCTGCAGGGGCGCAGCTTGCCGTCCACCTTGAGGTAAACCGGCGCGCCGGTGGTGAGAAACAGGTCCGAGGCCTCCTTTTCCACCATCAGCTTGAGAAAGCGGGCGATGTCCATGACGTATCTCGTTGTTTTTCCGGAGCTAAATCATACCTGACGAGGCGGATTCCTGCTTGGCGGGCAGGTCCGGACCCCGCGCCGATCTGCCTGGTTGCAAAAGACCGGCAGGCCGCAGACAATAGCGGCCGCAGGTTTTACGCTTATGACTCTGATTTCTCAGGATAATTTGCCCCTGAAGGCCGCTGCACTTGTCCCGGTGCTGGCCATGGCGCTGCTGCTGGCTGGCTGCACCAACTCCAGGCCCCAGACCGAATATGTGGAATCCGCGGAAAAAGCGGTCCGAAAGGCCGAACATGACGGTGCGGCGGACTATGCGCCGCTGGAACTGCGGGTGGCCCGGGAAAAGCTGAAAGAGGTTCGGGAAGCGGTGGACGCCGGGGACGGCCGTCGCGCCAGCGATCTGGCCGAGCAGTGCTTCATGGATGCGGAACTGGCCAGCGAAAAGGCCCGTACCGCGGCGGTCCGCGAACGGGTCCAGCAACTGCGCGATTCCATCAAGGTCCTCAACGAGGAGATCGCCTCGGGGGAAGAACTGAAAGATGCCTGAGCGTGTTCTGAAATCCATCTGGCTGGCGCTGCTGTTGGTCTGTCTGCTGGCGGCCGGTCTCGCGACGGGTGCGTCAAAAAACCTGGACCTCGAACGGGCCCGTGCGGCCATGGCCAAGCTCGAGGAGGACACCCTCGTGCGCGACCTGGCGCCCCGGGAATTCAGCTACGCGCGCACGGCCATCAAGAATGCCGAGATCGCCATGGCCCGGGGCTCACGGGAGGCCCGGATCAACCAGCTGGCCTACATCGCCGAAAAACGCATCGAAATCGCCCGGGCCGTGGCCCAACGCCGGCAACTGGAGTCCGAGGTGGAAATGCTGTCCACCGAGCGGGAAACGCTGTTGGTGGAGGTCCGCAAGATCGATGCCCGGAAATCCCGTCTGGAGGCCGAGAAAGCCCGGCTCATGGGCGCCCTGCAGGAGGAAGAAGCGGAGCGCGAGCGCCGTGACCGGATGGACGCGGAGCGCAAGGCACGGGTAGAATCTCGCCGCAGGGCCCTGGCCGAAACTGAAGCCAGCGCAGCGAAGGAAGAAGCGCAAGCCGCTGTGCGCTATGCCGAAGCCTCCCAGGCCGAGGCCGATGCCTATCGTCTGGAGGCTGAAGAAGCGGTTGCCGCCGCTGCGAAACTACGCCGCCGTCTGGACGAGCTTCAGGTCCGGCAAACCGAGGGCGGCGTGGTGCTTACTCTCGCTGACATCCAGTTCGAGGCCGGTAGCGCCGATCTCAAGAAATCCTCCCTGATCAATCTGGAGAATCTGGCCGAATACCTGCTGCAGGAGCATTCGGACAAGCGAATCCGGATCGAGGGCCATACGGACAGCTCCGGCGCAGCCGAATTCAATCTGGGCCTGTCCCAGTCCCGGGCTGAAACCGTGGCCGATTTTCTGATCGCCCGGGGGGTGAACGAGGCCAATATCCGGGCCATCGGCTTCGGCGAAGAGTTCCCCATCGTGGCCAATACCAACGACGCCAACCGGAAGCAGAACCGGCGGGTGGAGGTCATCATCGAAGGCGCGGAGCTGCCCGGGGAAGGCTGACGGTGACATAAACCGGGGTCAGAGCCCGTTTTCTGCCCGGCGGCATCGGGGAACCAGCTTCGGGAGCCCCCGAAAACGGGCTCTGACCCCTTATCTTTTCAAGCACTTAGCGGCTCTTGCCGGATCGGGGCTTTCGCGATAACCTGAACCCGTGCCCTTTCGAGCTGCCAGGACGCGCTCTCACTCGTCCCTTCCGGGTAGTTCAGCACACCTGTTCCGAAAATCACCATTTCCGACTAACCAACCTGATGACGAAAGGTGGTACTTGATGTTTGAACACGACCAAGAAGTTGTTCAGGAACTACTTTCCGACAATGACGAATTTCGCCGTCTCTTTGCAAAGCACCAGGATCTGCACAAGCAGGTGTGTGAAGCTGAAGTTGGGGCGGCGCCCATGGATGACCTCAGCCTGGTGCGATTGAAGAAGGAAAAACTGCTGGCCAAGGATCGCATGGCGCGAATCCTCAGTACTTACCAGGCCGAACGGGCCTGAGCTAACGGTTGCGACGAGGGGGTCAATGCCTGCTTGCCGGCAGACCCCCGGTCACAATGCGGGTGTCCCCGACCCAGGGTCAGGGACGCAAAAACACGACAGGGGTCAGATCCCTTTTTCGGATCCCGCCCGTTCGGGCGGCATGAGAATGATCCGGAGCAAGAGGGGATCTGATCCCTGTCTTACGGTCAGGGCTTGGCGTGGAGACCGGGATGTACGGGAACGTCCTCGAAATGATCGGCAACACACCGCTGCTCGAAGTGAAGAACTTCGATACCGGCCTGTGCCGTTTGTTTCTCAAGATGGAAAACGAAAACCCCGGTGGTTCCATCAAGGACCGCATCGGCCTGTCAATGATCGAGGCCGCGGAGAAGGATGGTTCCCTCAAGCCCGGCGGAATCCTGGTGGAAGGGACTGCGGGCAATACCGGGATCGGGTTGGCGCTGGTGGCGGCGCAGAAAGGTTACCGCCTGATCCTGGTTATTCCGGACAAGATGAGCCGGGAGAAAATCTTCAATCTTCGCGCCATGGGCGCGGACGTCGTCCTGACCCGGTCGGACGTGGCGAAGGGCCACCCGGAGTACTACCAGGATCTGGCGAAGACCATTGCCGAGAAAACCGAAGGCGCCGTGTTCGTCAACCAGTTCGGCAATCCAGCCAACCCCAAAGCCCATTACGAAACCACCGGGCCCGAGATCTGGGAACAGATGGAGGGCAAACTGGATGCGGTGGTGCTTGGCGTGGGTTCCAGCGGCACCATCGCGGGACTCACGAAATTCTTCCGGGAGAAGGACCCGAATGTGGCAATGGTCCTGGCGGATCCAAAGGGTTCGATCCTTGCTGATTACGTTAATACCGGTGAGCTCAAGGAAAAGAACAGCAGCTGGATGGTGGAAGGCATCGGTGAGGACTTCATACCCGTGATCGCCGACCTCACGGGAGTCAAGGCAGCCTACACGATCACCGACAAGGAGAGTTTTGAAGCGGGGCGCGAGTTGCTGCTCAGGGAAGGCATCCTGGGCGGTTCATCCACCGGTACTTTGCTGGCCGCGGCGCTCAAATACTGTCAGGCCCAGACGGAGCCCAAACGCGTGGTGAGTTTCGTGTGTGATACGGGCAACAAGTACCTGTCCAAGATGTACAACGATTACTGGATGCGGGACCAGGGCTTCATGGAGCGCCCCAGCCACGGAGACCTGCGTGACCTCATCTCCCACCCCTACGACGAACACGCTACCGTCGTTATCGGCCCGGACGAACCGCTGAATACCGCTTATACCCGCATGAAAACCTACGATGTTTCGCAGTTGCCGGTCATCGAGGACGACAACATCGTCGGGCTCATCGATGAACATGATCTGCTGCTGGCGGTGTGCGGCGAAGGGCGTGACGATTTCAACAAGCCGGTGCGCAGCGCCATGATCAGCCGGCTGGAGATCGTTGATTACGGGGCCAGCATGGATACTCTGTTGCCAATTTTCGAGGAGGGTTTGGTGGCGATTGTGAAGGACGGCGACCGTTTTCTCGGTCTGATTACCCGGATAGACCTGATCAACTATCTGCACAGGAAAAACACGCAGGAATGAACGAGAAAAAGAAAAAAGGACTCAACACGAGGACTGTCCACGCGGGCCAGCGCCCGGACCCGACAACCGGCGCCATCATGACCCCGATCTATGCCACGTCAACCTATGTGCAGGAATCGCCGGGCGTCCACCAGGGTTACGAATACTCGCGCACCGCCAACCCGACCCGTCACGCTTATGAAGCCTGCATCGCGGATCTGGAGAGCGGCAACGCGGGTTTTGCCTTCGCCTCGGGTATGGCCGCGACCACCACGATTCTCGATATGCTGGACACGGGCAACCACGTGCTGGCTATGGATGACCTCTATGGCGGGACATACCGCGCATTCGAAAACGTTCGCCGCCGCTCCGCGGGTCTGGATTTCACCTTTGCAGACCTGGTCAAGGTCGATGACTGGGATGCGCTGATCAAGCCCGAATCGCGGATGATCTGGGTGGAGACACCGACCAACCCTTTGCTCAAGATCCTCGATCTGGCACGG
>SMWH01000098.1 GCA_004357005.1 Gammaproteobacteria bacterium | reverse complement strand
TAAAAACAACGGCAGATCTGTTCATCAGGCTTTCTCTCCACAGCGTGGGCCACAACGCGAACGTGTGCCAACCATACCGGCACACTTGTCGCTGTTCAATCATCCTGGGTGCAAGCTGTGCGGACTGCTATTCTCATCTGTGTTAACGCCCCGGCGATGCAAGCTTTCTGAGTTTCGACCCCTCAACTCCTGTCAATTCAGCGACGGCGCAAGCTTTCTGGGCTTCGGCCCCTCAACTCCTGTCAATTCAGCGACGGCGCAAGCTTTCTGGGCCTCAGTGGGTCCTGTATGCTGACAGTTCGGGGTTTGAAAAGGGGTGATTGGACGGAGGTGCGTTTCATGAAAAACCGTTTTTCCCTGTTGTTCACAGCCGCCGCCCTGGCGATGGGCTCGACCCCGATTGGGGCCCAGGTTCAGGACACGGGCGCAAAGCCCATTCAATTCGATACCCCGGCCAACATTAGCGTCGAAAAAGACGTCACGCCGCACGCGGACCGCCGGACGGGACGCTCCCGGGTCCATCACAGCCTCAACGAATACCGGCTGCGCCGCAGTGGCGTCGATGGCATGGGTAATCCCCGCGTCCGTTGGGTCAATCCCTACAGCGGCATCTTTGCCTATAACCCGGCCGACCCGCCCCGCTGGGCCGGGCCAGCCGCGGGCAACCGCTACTTCCAGACCCGCATAACGACTCAGCACCGGCGGCTTTTTAACCCGCACTAGCTGGTCCCGGGTTTTTCACCCAAACCCGGGCCGGGGCCAGGTCCGGGAGCGGCGCGCCTTTTGCTATGCTGCGGCGCCATGCCGTGCCATCCAGCCTCCATCGCCACTTTTCTTCTCGGCGCCGCTCTTTGTGTGTGGGCGCAAGGTGTTTCGGGCCAGAGTGATTCGCCCCAGGGCGAGTCGACCCAGAGTCTTTCGACGTTACCGGAGCCGGTGGCGCGAGTCGTTTCCGGACACAGTCTTTCCACCGGCCGTTTGAGTATTTTTGTTCAGGACGTGGATGCCGATGCACCGCTGGTGGCGATCAACACACGTGTCCCCCGCAACCCCGCCTCCACCATCAAATTACTCACCACTTATGTGGCCCTGGAGACCCTGGGCCCGGCCTACACCTGGAAAACCGAAGTATTTGTTCAGGGCAACCGCAGTGCCAGCCGGTTGACGGGTGATCTGCTGTTTCGCGGTGGGGGGGATCCGTGGCTCACCACCGAGAGGTTCTGGCGCCTCTTGCGGGAATTGCGGGCCCGGGGCCTGCAACACATCAGCGGAAACATGCTCATCGATGACAGTTACTTCGAACTGGCTCCCGAAAACCCGGCCAGCTTCGATGGACAACCGTACCGCACCTATAACGTGGCGCCCAACGCCTTCCTCATCAACTTCAAAGCCGTGCGCTTTCTGTTGTTTCCCGATCCGACAAACAAAACGGCGCGCATCGATGTCGATCCGCCGCTTGCCAACCTGAAAATCCACAACCACGTGCGACTGAAACGCGGCGCCTGCCGGGGTTACCAGCGCGGCGTTTCCTTCGATATGCCCGAGGGCATGGCGGCGGGTGTGGTCGTGTTTTCCGGGCAATTCCCCACGGGTTGTTCGGAATACGGAATATGGCGCACTGTGCTGGAACCGCAAAGCTACGCCTGGGGGATGTTCCAGTCCTTCTGGAACGAACTTGATGGCACGATCAGTGGCACGGTACGCCCGGGCTCGGCACCCTCTGATACGCGACCGTTCTTTACATACAAGTCTGTTCCCCTCGCGGAAGCGATTCGCAGCGTCAACAAGTTCAGCAACAATGTCATGAGCCGCACTCTGCTGCTCACCATGGGCGCCGAAATGGATTCGGTGCCGGGTACCGTCGAGAAGGGTCAGATGGTCGTCAGCCGTTGGCTGGCGAGCAACGGCGTGGCATCACCGGAATTGCGCTTGATCAACGGCGCAGGCCTGTCGCGCGACACGCGCATTACCGCGGACCACCTGGGCCGTTTGCTGTTGCTCGCCTGGCGCAGCCCCTATATGCCCGAGTTCATTGCATCCATGCCGATCTCCGGCATGGACGGCACCTTGCGACGCAGACTGAAAGACAATGGCGCAGCCGGGCGCATGCACCTCAAGACCGGCCGACTGGACGACGTGGTCGCCATCGCCGGTTATGTGTACGGCGCCAGCGGCAAGCGGTTCGTGGTGGTGGCCATGCACAATGAACCGGATGTCCATCGCGGCCCTGGTAACGAACTGCAGGATGCGTTACTGGAGTGGGTTTACCGACAATAGCAACCGTGACCCGGTTCGGAGGCGCAGCAGGTGTTTTGGCGGTAGAAACCGATCGGGCCTGGATGCGATGCTTGGTTGTGTTCGGGCAACGACAGCTTGCCGGGTTTACTTGGTATACCGCTCGCCCGCCCCTTCCCGGTCCGCCCACCCCAGGATCCCCCGGGTAACAAAGCGATAGACTTTCTTGCCGGTAACCCGCCATACACGGGACAACCAGGCTTTGCGGGCAAGCATGCGCTGCTCGATCGGCGTGAGATGTTCGGAGCAGTAAGTGCGTTTGTGCTTGAGCAGATGACGGAAATCATCCCAGGCCAGCATGCGCATAAAGGGTGTCCGGCGGCGAAACACGGAAGCCATCTGGTAGTCCAGAAGCCCGGGCGTCCCATCCGGCCGCACCAGCCAGTTGGGTTCCTTTGAGGTGTCGTTATGGGTGACACCGCGACGATGATGTTCGCGGATCAGGTGCAGGGCCTGGCGATAGAACGCCGCGTTACGGGGCTGGGCCCGATACATCGGTTCGCCCTCGATCCAGGTCCGGTACAAAACCTTTCCGTCCCAATCCAGCACCTGGGGAATGCCGTCTATGCCTTTCAGAACGTTCAGGGCCCGGATCTCCCGGCGTGCCACGGCCCGGGAAAACCAGCCGAGCCCAAACACCGCGGTTCGCGTGTCCCGCCGAATAGCTACAATCTCCCCGTCCGCCGTTTCGGCGCAGGCTTCTATGCGGTTCAGGATGTCGTGCTTGAGCATCCTGACCGGGATGAGCTTGTCGTATGACTGGTTCACGGCTTCCTTGGCGAGGTCCCGGCCCGGATCAGCCCCGCGTGGGCCCCGGCTCAATCCAGGATCGACCCGGGTTCAGCGAGGGCGCGAGGCTATCGGATGGGCCCGGCCGGGTCAAGAAATAACCCCTGCGGCCGGGCGTCGATCTGCCATTCGCGACCTTCGGAGCATGCCTTGACTCGCTCACTGTACCGGAAATACCCACCCGACCCTCACTGGTCGAAGCGAATGGCGATGATGGTCTGGTCGTCATCCGCCGGTTCTCCGTTCCGGTGCCGTGTCTGGGCGGACAGGATGGAATCGATCACCGCCTGGGGTTCGGGTTCGGCCGCGCTCACCGCGGCGGCAGCCGCCTCGACCCCGAACACCTCCCCGGAGCGGGAGCGGGATTCGATCACGCCATCCGTGTAGAGCACGACCAGATCGCCGGGCTCGATGAACACGTCGTGGTTTTCCCAAACGTGCTCCGGGTCCACCCGCAAAGGGATATCGTTCCGGACGTCCAGCTCTTCCACCCGATTCGAGCCCCCGCGCCGAATGAACACCGGCGGGTGTCCGGCGCTGACGCAGCGAAAAACGCGATGACGGGGGTCATAGCCGGCGGCAAATGCGGTGATAAAAGACGGTCGCGGCAAACGCGTAAACAGATGGCGGTTCAGATAAGTCAGCACCGCAGCGGGCCCGCCATCCAGCTCGGCGCCCTCATAAGTCCGCAATATGGCGTCCATCATGGCCGCCTCCACCGCGGCTGCGGGACCGTGCCCGGACACATCGGCGATCATCACACCGAAAAAATCACCGGCACCCTCAGGCCAGTCTTCAACATGGCCGGTCAGGGGCACGATGTCGTAGTAGTCGCCACCTGCGTACCGATACGACCGGAAGTCGATCGCCATGGTGACGCCTTTTATCTCTGCGAGGTCCACAGGCAGCAACAGACGCTGCAGACCGGCGATTTCATCCAGTTGCCGGTCGATCCAGCGATTGGCTTCCTTCAGGCGAATCCGGTCCAGCTGTCGAACGAGCCGGGTGACTGCCAGGTTGGCAAACAATGCCGAATGTTCCGGATCGAGTCGTGCCAGGGTTTCGCGGTCCTCGGCCAGCAACAACAGGCGACGATTCTTCTGTTCCGTCAAAAGCAGAGGAAGACCCAGCGCCCACTGGTAGCGTTCGAAAAATCCCTGTGCCAGTGCATCCGGATCGATCAACCGACCCGTCCGACCCACGCCGCCGGCACTGACCAACGGCAGGTCCGGGCCTTCGAGTACCGGGAGACTCGGCGTTTCCTCGAAGAAGCCATGCACCGGAACCGCCACTTCCCCGTCTCTGCCATGGGCCGCGATGACCATGGCCCGGTCATCCGACTGAAGCGCGATCACCGCCGCTCCGATTTCTCCGAACCGCGGCCCCAGTTGCTGCACGAGAAACTGAAAAGCGGCATCCGGCGTGGCGCGATCTTCCGGGAGGAAGAACGTGAAATCCGATACCAGCTGATCGAGGGAATCCCGGGTCATCTTTTTTGGGTCCAGGCCACGCGGGAATCCATCTAATCACAAGCCCCGGGTTGGCGCACCCTGACGTCCGGCGGGCGCGCAGGTCTTTTTGGGGGGACTTGCATGAAGCCCCCCGGCGGTGTTGACTTCGCCGATGCTCGATCTTCTCGTCCTGCTCGCCGCCGTCTTCGCGCTGTGGATTGGGACTGAAATCACGCTGCGCGCCGCCGTACGCATCGCGCATCACCACCGGGTTTCGGAGACCGTGATCGGCGTCGCCGTCCTGGCCGTGGGCACGGATCTGCCCGAACTGACCGTCGCCATCGACGCCGGACTGGAAACGCTCGCGGGCAACGACGCCTCGGGTATCGTCACCGGCACGGCGGTGGGCAGCACCCTGGGGCAGATCGGCTTCGTGCTGGGACTGGCCGCCACCATGGCCTTCCTGACCCTCAGTCGCCGGGAGATCTACCGGCATGGCGCTTTCCTGCTGGGTTCAGTGGTCCTGCTGTTCGTCACCGGCCTGGACGGCGAAGTCTCGCGCACCGAGGGCGCGATCCTGGTCATCAGTTATTTGCTGTACCTGACCGCGGTTTTCGAACGTGAACACCAGGAAGCGGTCGTCGACCAATTGTCACTCAATCATGTGGCGATGTTCTGGGTCATGCTTGGGGTGGGTATCGCCATCGTGGTGGCCTCCGCGGAGCTCACGGTGGACAGGGCCCGGGAACTGGCGGAACAACTGGGAGTGCGTCAGTCGATCATCGCGATCTTTATCGTCGGCCTGGGCAGCAGCCTCCCGGAACTGGTCGTATCGCTCGCTGCGCTACGCAAGAAACGCATCGGTCTGTCGGTCGGCAATATCATCGGCAGCAACGTCCTGGACACACTCCTGCCGGTGGGCATCGCCGCGCTGATTACCCCGATCGCTTTCGAATCGCAACTGCTCTGGTTTGACGTTCCCTTCCTGTTCGTACTGACGGCGCTGGTATTGGCATTTTTCTATCGCGGCGGACTGGGTCGGCGGAATGGAGTCGTCCTTATCGGGGCCTATTTCGGCTATGCCTTCATCAAACTCTTCCTCGTACCCTGACACCCGCGGCGGCCGTTCGCGCGACCCGTGCAATCCACCTACAGGACCTTGAAGGTCTTGGCATGGGGATGGCCGGGCGTAGCCAGGGTCCAGCTCAGAGACCAGCCAAAGGGCGTTTCCAGAACTTCAAAACCCTTTCCGCGAAGTTGCTCGGCGAGCGTTCCCAGCAGGTCCAGGGCTACCTCCGGCGGCGCCCGTTCCTCGTCCAGGTGCGCGAAGGAATGCAACAAAAACTTTGACAGCTCGCGTTTCCGGGACAGCCACTCGAAATACTTCACAGCCTGCTTGATCACCGCATCGCGCCGGTTCGCGTCACGGGGTTCACAGTGGACAAAGGCAACCAGAGCGTCAGTGATTTCTGACGAACCGGGCGGAGGCGCTTCCGGGCCCAGCTCCGAGCTACGCTTTTCAGGTTCGAAACGAAAGGACTTTGCGTGGAAGACCAGCAGTTTCATGACGTTTCAACCGGGCCAGCCACCTGAGCGAGTCACCCCAGCCAGTCGCCATACAGTTCAGGGCGGCGGTCTCGCAGAAACAGGGTCCTTGCCGAACTCCTTTCTGTCTCGGAAAGATCCAGCTCACAGACGAGGATTTCACCGGTGCCCCGCCCAGCCCGGGCGATCACCCGTCCGGCGGGATCACACACAAAGGACTCGCCCGCAAAGGTGAGTTCCGGTTCGGGGCCGACCCGGTTGCACAACGCCGTGAAATAGCCGTTCTGAAACGCGGCCACCCGCATCTCCGCCTCGAACAGGCCTTCGGGCCATTCCCCGATGGCGCCGGCCTGGGGCGTGAACACGACCTGGGCGCCCGCCAGCGCCAGGGCGCGCATGTACTCCGGATAATGCCGGTCATAGCAGATGGCGACACCGATGGATCCGGCCGCGGTCTC
>SMWH01000097.1 GCA_004357005.1 Gammaproteobacteria bacterium | reverse complement strand
CGGTTTCGGGGCGGCCGCCGGGCTTGCTCGCGGGCAACTGGGGAGCTGGGCAATCGGACAGTTGTATCCGGAACTCCCGGTGGGTGCGCCGCTTTGGGCCGTCATCGCCGCGACGGTGACGGCGTTGGCGAGCGGGTTGGTTTTTGGCATCATGCCCGCCCGGCGCGCTGCTGATCTGGATCCGGTGGAGGCTTTGGCCAGACGGTAGCAGCAATTGCAGGAGCGGCTTTTTTCAGGAGCGAAGTTTTGCAGGAGCGGCTTTCCAGCCGCGAATCGAATAGAAAATGATCTGGAAAGACTTTCTCAAACTGACGATTGGTTCCGTTATCGCTCATCGCCTGCGGTCCTTTCTGACGGCGTTGGGGATCGCCATCGGCATCGCGGCGGTGGTGCTGCTCACCTCCATCGGCGAGGGAATACATCGTTACGTGCTGGATGAGTTCACTCAGTTCGGCACCACGCTCATTGCCATCAACCCCGGCAAGGCCACGACCTTTGGCGCTTCCATCGGCGTGTTCGGCAGCGTACGCCCCTTGTCCATCGAAGATTCCGAAGCCCTGAGGCGGCTCCCGTACATAAAAGAGTCCGTTGCCTTTACTCAGGGAAACGCGCAGGTAAAGGGAAACGGTCGGCAGCGTCGCACTACCGTGTATGGGACCTCCCCCGGGTTCCCGGAGGCTTTCAGTTTTGACATCGCCATCGGTGGTTTCCTGCCCGATGACGATCCCCGTGCACCGCGCGCTTTTGCGGTGCTGGGCAGCAAGATGCGTGATGAGCTGTTCGGAACCCGGAATCCCCTGGGTGCGCGTATTCGCGTTGGTGGGGACCGGTACCGTGTGATCGGCGTCATGGAGTCCAAGGGCAACATACTCGGTTTCGACATGGACGACACGGTCTATATTCCCGTGGCGCGCGCACTGGGCCTGTTCAATCGCGAAGGTCTGATGGAGATTGACCTGTTGTATGAGCAGGGCGCGCCGGTGGATGAAATCATCGCCAGCATAAAACGCCTGCTCAGCGCGCGGCATGGCGGCGAAGACGTCACCATCACCAGTCAGGATCAGATGCTGGATGTGTTGGGTTCCATTCTGGACGTTCTGACTTTCGCCGTGGGTGCGCTCGGCGGGATCTCGCTGCTGGTGGGCGGGGTTGGTATCTTCACCATCATGACCATCTCCGTGCGGGAGCGCACCAGCGAGATCGGCCTGCTCCGGGCACTGGGCGCCGAGTATGAACAGGTGCTGGGACTGTTTCTCGGCGAAGCGGTAGTACTCGCCGCGATCGGTGGTCTGGGTGGGCTGGTGATCGGCGGCGGACTGGCTTTGCTGATCAAGCTGACGGTTCCCGCGTTGCCGATCCATACGTCCTTTCAATTCGTGTTCCTGGCCCTGGGCGTGGCCATTGTCATCGGGCTCATCGCCGGCGTCCTGCCGGCCCGGCGCGCCGCCTCCCTGGAGCCCGTGGATGCCCTCCGCACCGAATAAACGGGACAGGTTCGTTTTTCAGCTCGGTTTGCCGGTATGCTAGCTACCCGGAAGGGCAGAAAAAAAACGAACCTGTCCCGTTTGTTGTTCCACATCCACCAACCGCCACCTTCTCGGCTCGCCGATGAATCTTGATCTGGAGTTCGTCCGTTCCCACTTCCCCGCGCTGGAATCGGGGTTCGTCTTTCTCGACAACGCCGGCGGGTCCCAGACCCTGCGCAATGTTCCTGAATTGATCGAGGATTATCTGCTCAACTGCAACGTGCAGCACGGCGCCACTTATGCGGTGTCAGAAGAAGCCGCCACCCATCTGAAGCACGCCCAGGCTGCCATGGCGGTATTCATGAACTCCTCGCGGGTTGAAGAAATCGTATTCGGTTCCTCGGCGACCATGCTTACACGCCTGCTGGCGGAAGCGATGGCCAGCCGTTTTGAGGAGGGCGATGAGATCATCGTCTGCCGGCATGATCATGAAGCCAATATCGGGCCCTGGGTGGCCATGGAAAAACACGGAGTGGAAGTGCGCTGGTGGAAACACAACCCGGATACCTGGCGGTTGGAGCCCGATGATCTCAGAGGGTTATTGACGGAACGCACCCGTTTTATCGCTTTCAACCATGTGTCCAACATTCTCGGCACCATCAACCCGGTGACGGAGTTGACGGACATTGCCCACGACGCGGGCGTGAGGGTTTGTGTTGATGGTGTCGCATGGGCGTCGCACCGACGCATGGATATGCAGGCCCTGCGTCCGGACTTCTATATCTGGAGTACTTACAAGGTTTTCGGCCCCCACTGCGCCATCATGTACGGAGATTACGACGCGTTGCTGGATCTCGACAACGTCAATCACTATGTCATTCCGCGGGATTCGATCCCGAACAAACTGCAACCCGGAAACCCCAATTATGAACTGGCGTGGGGTTGCACGGCGATTCGTGACTATATCGAAAGCCTTGCCCGGCGGCACGACGTGATCGAGCCCTTTGATCTTATTGCGGCCTACGAGCAGCAACTGGCGGACCGGCTTTTGACCTTTCTCGCCGGCAAGCCGGGTGTAAAAGTGTTCGGGGCGCCGTCATCGGGATCCGCTGAGCGCGTATCCACGATCAGTTTCGTGGTGGTGGGGCGTGATTCGAAAGCCATCGTGGAAGCGGTTGACCCCCATGGCATTGGCATACGTTACGGCCACTTCTACTCGGTGCGACTCATCGAGGATCTGGGCCTGGCGCCTCAAAACGGTGTAGTGCGTGTTTCCATGATTCATTACAACACCGAAGCCGAGGTGGATCGCCTGATTCAGGTGTTCGATACCATTCTGTGATCGACGATTCGTGATGAGCCCGGCAGACAGTGACAGCACCCCACAAGCCTTTTCCCAGGCGCAGGGACGCTTCCAGGCGCAACAGTACGCCGAGGCAGAAAAGTTATGCCGGAACATTCTGGAAGACAACCCCGACCACGCGCCCACGGTGCACCTGCTGGGAACCATCGCGCGCGCCCTGGGTTTCGCTGAAGAGGGGGTGCGCCTGATGGCCCAGGCCTGTGACCTGGATCCCGCCAATACCGGCTGGCTGAGTGATCTGGCCCAGTGCCAGCGGGAAGTTGGTGACCACGAGGCGGCCATCGCTTCCGCCAAGCGGTTGTTGCAACGCAAACCCGGCAATGCCCAGGTCTGGGCAGATCTTGGAACGCTCTACACCGAGGCGGGAGACCTGGACGCGGCGCGGGAAGCGCTGAACGAAGCGGTGCGCCTGGTGCCGGGTTTTGGCGACGCCTGGAACTCGCTGGCAAGACTGAAACGTTTCGACAGCGGTGATCCCACGATTGAGATCATGACGGCGGAGGTGGCTCGGCCCGGCATCGCCACCAACGAGGTGATCTCCTTCAACTACGCCCTGGGCAAAGCCCACGAAGATCTGGGCGACGACGAAGGGGCCATGGAACACTACCGCGCCGGCGCGGTGGCAAAGCGCAAACTCATCGACTATGACTTTGACGCGTATCGCGATCTGATCGAATCAACGATTAATGCCTTCGCATCGCTTCCCGAACGAGCCAACACTTTTTCTTCTGAACCGCGGCCGGTGTTCATCGTCGGCATGCCGCGCTCGGGCTCGACCCTGGTGGAGCAGATCATCTCCCGTCACGGGGAGGTCACCAGTGCCGGTGAGTTGACGGCCTTTCCACAACTGGTGGGGAAGCTGGATCAGCTACTGACTTCGCGCGGAGGCTATCCCGCGGGTGTCGCGCAGATGACCAGCGGCGAGCTGGAGCAGATGTCCAAAGCGTATTTGGAGTATCTGCGCGGCAAAGCATCGGGGAGTCCGGTGGCGACGGACAAAATGCTGCTCAATTACCTGTGTTGCGGACTCATCGCGATGGCCCTGCCGGATGCCCGCATCATTCATTGTGAGCGCGATCCGCTGGATAACTGTTTTTCCTGTTATACGACCCTGTTCGGCACGGGGCAGGAGTACAGCTACGAGTTGTCCGAACTCGGAAGGCACTACCGCTGGTACCGCAAGCTGATGCAACACTGGCAGACGCTGCTTGGTGAACGGATGCTCACGGTTCGATACGAGCAGTTAGTGGAGAATCCGGAGCTGGTAGTGCGCGCGTTGCTGGAGTTCCTGGGGTTGGAGTGGGACGCGGCCTGTCTCAACCCTGCGGTGGATCGCCGCCCGGTGCGTACCGCCAGCATGGCTCAGGTGCGACGACCCTTGTACGCCTCGTCCGTGGGGCGGGGGCGGCGCTTTGCACCGTATCTGCAGGCTTTGATCGAGGCGCTGGAAAACGAAAACTAACCCGGGGGGGGCGATGGGCCCGCGTTGCCCCGTTCCTCACGCAGCACGATCGAATCGATGTTGTTGTCGAACAGCCGTCGTCGTGCGAACTCCGTGTCCCGCGCCCGCTCAAAGGGGCCGATTCGGACGCGGTACCAAACACGCGCATCGATGCGAACCGGGACGATCCGCGGCTCGAAGCCCAGCAGCGTGCAACGCGCCTTGAGTTCGTCGGCATCTTTCCTCGACGCGAAGGAACCTACCTGCAACTGGTACTGAAAACTTGTCTGGCGCTCATCCACGGTTTCCAGTTCTGCGGGCGGAATCACGACTTCCATTTTGCTAAGAATTTCGTAAAACTCGAACTCCGGGGCACTTTCGTCGGGAGGATCCAGCACCACCGCTTCTCGTTGTGGTGTCGATTTGTCAGGAACCGGCGCAAGAACGGCATTCAGCTTGCTGAGAGTGTCGCCTACCAGATCGTGGAAAGGCGTGGCGAGGGCGAGCACGCTACCGATCACGACCCCCAGCACTATCCAGATCGACAGAGGAAACCTTTTCTTGTTTTGCGTTTTCTTGCGTCGTGTGCCACGCGACGATTGTCCGGGTACACGGCCTGCGTTCTTGTAGTCGCGGTTACTCATGAGTCGGATTGGCCGGCAGCGGGATGTTCTTACATGCTTTCCGGCGCGGAAACGCCCAGCAGGTCGAGTCCGTTGGCGATCACCTGTTTGACGGCAAGAATCAGGTTGAGGCGGGCATCGCGCAGGCCCGCTTCGTCCACCAGGAATTTGTGCGCGTTGTAATAGGTGTGCAGGTCGTTGGCCAGGTCACGAAGGTAATGCGCGATCATATGAGGCGTCCGGTTGTGCGTGGCGGTGAGTACCAGTTCCGGGTATCGGGCCAGCGAGGTGAACAGGGCTTCCTCGTGACTCTCGCCAAGGAGTTCCAGGTTCGCCATGCCCGCGTCCGCATCGCGCGACCAACCTTTCTCAGCCAACTCCCGGAACACGCTGCAAATCCGCGCATGGGCATATTGAATGTAATAAACCGGGTTGTCGTTGCTCTGGGATTTCGCCAGGTCAAGGTCAAACTCCAAATGCTGCTCGTGCCCGCGCATGATATAGAAAAACCTCGCGGCATCGTTACCCACATCGTTACGGAGTTCTCTTAACGTTACGAACTGACCTGAGCGGGTGGACATCTGCACCTTCTTCCCGCCCCGGTACAGGGTGGCGAATTGAACCAGCGGGATTTCCATGTCATCCGGGTTGATGCCCAGGGCGCGACCGGCGAAACGCAGGCGTGTCACATAACCGTGGTGGTCAGCTCCGAATACATAAATCAGCGTATCGGCGCCGCGTTCGCGCTTGTTCAGCATGTACGCGCAGTCGGAAGCGAAATAGGTGCTCTGGCCGTTGGCGCGCACGAGTACCCGGTCCTTGTCGTCACCGAAGTCTGTGGCGCGGAACCACAAGGCACCGTCTTTTTCATAGGTTTGATCCGCTTCGCGCAGTCTGTCAATCGCGTGTTTGATGCCGTCAGCTTCTTCCAGGCTGCGTTCCGAGAACCAGCAATTCACTTCCACGCGGAATTCACGGAGGTCGTCCTTGATGTCATCGAGGATGATGTTCAGTGCCAGATCGAACACGTTCATGTAGTCGGTGTCACCGAGGAGAGTTTTTGCGCGGCCGATGAGGGCGTCGATGTGCACCTCTTTGTCCCCGTCGGGCGCATCCGCGGGTACCCCTTCGGTGACAAGGTCCCAGGGATGTTGCAGTTCGTCACCGAAGCGCGCGGTGATCGTATCGGCAATGTCGTAAATGTAGTCCCCGCGATAACCGTTGCTCGGAAATACGACGGGTTCGCCGTTGCGTTCCAGATAGCGCAACCAGACACTGGTTGCGAGGATATTCATCTGCCGTCCGTAATCGTTGACGTAATACTCGCGCTGTACCTTGTAACCCGTGGCATCCAGCAGGTTGGCGAGCGTTGCCCCGTAAGCGGCGCCCCTGCCGTGGCCCACATGCAAAGGGCCCGTGGGGTTGGCCGACACGAATTCCACGTTGACAGTCTGTCCGCCACCCTGGGTGCTGTGCCCGTACTGGTTTCCTTGTTCCAGGACTCGTTCAACGACGGAGCGTCTTTCAATGCCCGCCAGGAAGAAGTTGATAAACCCGGGACCGGCGACTTCGACCTTCTCCACTGCCGCGTCTTCGGGCAGGGCGTCGATGATGGCCTCAGCCAACTCACGTGGGTTGCGCTTCGTGACTTTGGCCAGGGTGAGCGCCACGTTGGTGGCGAAGTCACCGTGTTCCTTGCTTCGGGTGCGCTCGATTTGAATATTGGGCGAAAGGTCCCCGGGCAGGACACCATCGCCCTGCATCGCGTCCAGCGCCCGCTTCACCAGATCCTGCAGCAAATCCTTCACCAACACAGGCCCCTATGGTCAAACTTGGGATCAAACCCGGAACAGTTTACGAGTTAGGCGCAAAAAGGCTACCGGCGGCGGCAACAACGCGGCCCACCAGCGAAGCGACGTCCGCCGATCTGCCCCCGGCACCTGTCCACCGGGTCCACATCGAGGGACCCACGGGGCAACGACGCCGTCAGTACCTGTCCACCGGGTCCACATCCAGGGACCCACGGGGCAACGACGCCATCAGTACCTGTCCACCGGGTCCACATCGAGGGACCCACGGGGCAACGATGCCATCAGTACATGTCCACCGGGTCCACATCGAGGGACCAACGGACTTTTCTGGCCGAATCCAGGGTTTCCAGCTTCTGGACCCAGGGGTCGAGGAAGGTGTGCAGCGCTTCTCGCCAGGCCGAGTGCACCAGCAACTGGCTCCGGAAACGGCCGGCGCGCCTTTCCATGGGTGCGGGAACCGGGCCCATGAGCTGTACACCTTCTGTCAGCCATGGGCTGGCAACCCCGGCGGCTTCGGCCAGGAAACGCTCCCCCGCCGCCTGTTGCGGGGATTCTGCCCGGAGCAACGCCAGAAAGGCGTAGGGAGGAAGGGCCGCGGCCTTGCGTTCGGCGAGCGCCGCGTCGGCAAAAGCAGAATAGCCGTCGGCCAGCAGCGTCTGCAGGAGCGGGTGGTCGGGTTGGTGGGTCTGCAACAGGACTTCGCCCTCGCGCTCACCGCGCCCGGCGCGTCCCGAGACTTGTGTGATGAGTTGACCCATCCGCTCGGGTCCGCGGAAATCCGTGGAAAAAAGGCCCTGGTCCATGTCCACGATCCCCACCAGGGTGATATTGGGAAAGTCATGCCCCTTGGCCAGCATCTGCGTGCCCACCAGGACGGCCGGATCGCCGGCGCGGGCCTGGTCCAGCAGCGCTTTCAGTTGTCCCTTTCGGCGGGTGGTGTCCCGGTCCACGCGCAAAACCGGCGTGTCGCTGAATACTTTGCGCAGAAAACCCTCCAGCCTTTCCGTGCCATGTCCCATGTGGAGGAACTCTTGCCCCCCGCAACCCGGACATTGCATCGGGACGGACGTTTCAGCGCCGCAATGATGGCAGCGCAGCTTCTCTGCCGCCGCGTGCAGGGTCATGTGGGCATCGCAGCGGGGGCAATCGGCTGTCCAGCCGCATTCGTGGCAGACCAGCACCGGCGCAAAACCCCTCCGGTTGAGAAACAACAGCACCTGGCCCCGTTCGCGCAGATGCTTGCGCACAGCGTTGATGAGCGTGTCAGACAGACCCTCGCTCATGGGCCGGGTACGTACATCCAGGATCCGTGGTGTGGGCGCGCGATGTCCGGTAGCTCTGTCGGGTAGCCGCAGCAGGGTATAGCGCCCCCGTTCGGCGTTGTTAAGACTTTCCAGAGACGGGGTGGCCGAACCCAGCACTACGGGCACATCGAGCAGGCGGGCGCGCATCACCGCCAGGTCCCGGGCCGAATAGCGAAAACCGTCCTGCTGTTTGAGAGAGAGATCATGTTCCTCATCCACGACGAACAGTCCCGGCCGTGCCAGGGGCGTAAACACCGCCGAACGCGTCCCGATCAGGACTGACAGGTCCCCGTCTCTGGCCGCGCACCAGGCATCCAGACGTTCCCGGTCCGTCAGCCCCGAATGCAAGACCCCGGTTCGTCCCGGGAACCGCGCTTCGAAACGGTCACAGAGTTGGGGTGTGAGCCCGATTTCCGGGACCATCACCAGGGCTTGTTGGCCCCGTTCCACTACCCGCGCGATAGCCTGGAGATAGACCTCAGTCTTGCCGCTGCCGGTCACGCCATGGAGCAGATAAGCCCCGAAACCGTCCAGGGCGCCGGTGATGGTCTCCACCGCGCTTTGCTGCGATTCGTTGAGGGGCCGGGCGGGTTCAACCGGGCCACCCGCCGGCGCCTGGATCTCGACCTGAGCAACCCAGCCGCGCCGGCCCAGACCCGCCAGGCCGCCGCGCCAATTGCCCAGGGTCTTGTTCAGGGTCTCGGCGCTCACCGCCTGATCATGCTCGAGAAGAAACTCCATGACCGCCCGCTGGCGTGGC
Organism: Gammaproteobacteria bacterium; assembly: GCA_004357005.1. GTDB lineage: Bacteria > Pseudomonadota > Gammaproteobacteria > SMWH01 > SMWH01 > SMWH01. The sequence continues at coordinate 2,101 of SMWH01000097.1, read as the reverse complement.
GCCCGGGCCAGCGCCGTGGCAATCGTCGTCGGGTCCGCGCACCGGCCGGCGGTTGTCACCGTCCAGCCGCGGGGCCTGGTGCGTTGTGCGGGCGATCCTCGTCGCAGCAGCACGGGCAGCGCCGTGCTCAGCGTCTCGCCGGGTGGGTGGTGGTAGTAGGTCCACGCCCAGCGCAGCAACTCCAGCAAATCCGCAGGCAGGAGCGGCGAGGTATCCAGCAAGGCTTCCATTTCCTTCAGCCGGTCCCGCGGGACATGGGTGCGCTGACTGGTTCCCACGAGTACGCCGGTCAGCCGGCGCGACCCAAAGGGCACGCGCACGCGTATCCCCGGCGCCAGCGCGTCTTCAGGCGTGCGGGGCGGGGGCAGGTAGTCGAACAGGCGGCGGAGGGGCGTGGGCAGAGCCACCTGGCAGATCAAGGGCATCGCAGTATTGTGCGTCAAAACTGCGCGTCAGGAGGGTCCACCAGGCCGCCGTTTCCGACAAACGATGCAACCCGGACTCTTCGTCAAATCTGTCGCCCGCGGGACCCGGGTCCCGCTCCCAAGTACTTGTTCCTGGCGATGTTTCCGGGATATCCACAAAGTCTGTGGATAAGTTTGTGGATAGATCGACACGAAAGCTTGCTAAGTCGTGGATGGCGTTGCAGTTGTTCCGGCGTGGCGGTTTTTTCGACGACGACTCGAACCCCTTGACCCGCGCGGAATCAGACCGCATCCGGGGCCCGGTCCTGATGGTCGCCAGGGAGTGATTGAACTGATCACCAGGCTGACCCGTCGCCTGTGAATAACCGTTCCCTTCGCCGCGGGCCGCTGGCTAAGTGGCGGAATTGAAAGCAGTTTTGCCTTATCCACACAAGCTGTGGATAAGGTCGTGGATAACTTGCCCGTGACTGACCCCCGACCGTTACGAATTGCACATTGGCTCCGCTTTGCTGACATTTTGAGCAATCTGCAAAATCATTCTGAAACAATGACTTACAACGCCTGCCAGGTTTGAGCGTGGGAACGAGGCTTTTCATGGGGCAACCACGTGACAATGGGCGCGGCCTTGTGCATAACAGCATTGCGGCGGGCGAAGTTGTGGGCTGATGTTCCCTAGAAACGCGATGCTCACCGGGTCGGGCAAGGCCCCGATGTTGAGGCAAGGTCCTGCGGCGGCTCGCCATCCGGCTGGCTGTGGGCCCCTGTGGCCCCTTGTGGCCCCATCGTGGGCATGGAGAGCCGTGCGGGGGCCCGGCCCGGGTTGAGCGCGGATCAGCCTTCAGGCTTGGAGAAGCGGAAGGCGAACTTGTCGGTGTTCCCCCGGATCGACGGATCGAAGCTGGATACGCCGTGGTCATCTTCCGGGTTGCGCAGGGCCTCCGAGGCCTCCACGAACACGAAACCGATGCGCTCGAAATCCTGTCTGGCGAATTCCGGGTCGATGCGATGGAAATCCTGGGTCACCGCGTGTCCGGTGCCGGCATTGGCGGCGTGGTCGATGACCACCAGCGTGCCGCCTGGTTTGATGGCGTCGTAGATCTGGGAGAGAAAGTCCTTCGCGTCGATGGCGGGCCAGTCGGAATCCGTGTAGTAGACGTCGTGATAACTCATGATCATCAAAGCCAGGTCAAAGCTGTCATCTTCGAGCTTCAGGTCCTTCGTTTCGGCGAGATGCGTGACAACATTGGGCAGGCGATTGTCAGCGAAACGCGCGTCATATTGTGTCCCGATCCAACCCTGGTAAGCGTTGTTGGTATGGGCATAAACCTGGCCGTCTTCACCCACCACATAGGAAAGCAGCTCGGAGTAATAGCCTCCCCCGGAAAACACATCCAGCACGATCATTCCCGGGGACGCGCCCATGAATGCCATCATCTGCCCCGGCTTGCTTCGCTCGTCACGTTGCCGGTCGGCGTCTGAACGGGCAGGGTTGTTGACCGCCTCCGCGAGGGGATCGGTTTGCGTGGCCTGGATAATCCCCGGCAGGAACATGCTCAGAACAAGAGTGGTTGACAGGTTGAGCCGATTCATGGATTTCCCTCGCTGCGTCATGGCCATGATCTTTCGACAATGATCCTCGACAATGATCCTCGACAATGATCCTCGACAATGATCCT
>SMWH01000096.1 GCA_004357005.1 Gammaproteobacteria bacterium | reverse complement strand
TCTTCGGAGATGCCATCCGAGAAATACTCATTGGCCGGGTCGTCACTCATGTTGACGAAGGGCAACACCGCGATGGACTTGTCGCCTTCCGCATGAGCGACGGCGGATGAGCTGCCGGCTTCCACGCCTGGTCGCATGACGAATTTGTCGAATGCGAAATAGGCGACGGCGACGACCAGCACACCGATGATCAGAAAATCAATCCTGCGCCCGGTCTCGGACGTGATGGACTGGGTCCGGTCCACGTCTTTTTCCCGCATGATGCCTTCCGGTGTCAGCTCGAAGGCCCAGGCCAGAATCAGCGCCACGGGAAAACCGACGATGATCAATAAGAGAATCGCGCGCCCCACCCAGTCCGGCAGCAACAGCATGGGGATGACCGCGTCCAGCACCTGCACGATCAGCCAGCCGGTGAGGACGTACATCGCCGCCACCTTGAGCACGTTCCGCCGTTTCAGTTCTTCGAGCAGACCGCTCACGGATCATGTTCCCCCGTATTCAATGGTGTCTGACACCATTGATTCAGTTCTGTGAACAGACCGCTCACGGGCTGCCTTCCTTGCGCTGCCGGTAGGCTCGGCCTCCGTTGGGCACGCCCAACTCCTCCATCAAAGCGATCAGGCGCGGGTCTTCGCGCAGGCTGTCGATCCCGGGCGCCGTGCCAAGAAACGCGACGTTCGGGTGGCGCGCCTCGACCCCTTGTTCGATGATCGCCCACGCGCTATCAATATCACCCAGCAAACCGTAGAACTGGATAAGAGACATGAAAGCGCTCGCCCGATCCTCCGAAACCATTTTCTCGAGGGCGGACAGCGCTGCTTCGCGCTTTTCCGGCTCCTCCACCCCGGCGATGATGGTTCTTGCCAGAGAAGGATCCGGGTACCGCCGTATTTGCGCCCACCGCTCAAGGGTGTCCGCCGCTTCCCCGTAGCGGCCCAATTGGAGGTAACCGATGGCCAGGCCGTGCACGCCGACGGGCCAGTCCGGATCCAGTTCCACCGTGTGTTCCATTCGCTCGAGGCTCTGCCCGCGGTCCCCGGCATCCCACGTGGCGGCGGCGTAGTTCAGGTTGATGATGGGGGACAGGGGATCCAGTCTGACTGAGGTCGTGCAAGCCTCCAGAGCTTCGTCCGGGCGACCAACAGACTGCAGCAGGTTGCAGTACCAGTGCCAGGTGGTGGCATGGTTCGGGTTCAGTTCTATGGCTTTTTCGAACAATCGCTCGGATTTGTCAAAGTCCAACTCAAACTCGTGGGCGATGCTGGCCAGCGTCGCGTACGCCTCGCCCAGCTTCGGGTCGAGCTCCAGGGCGCGTTCTGTGGCTTCTTTTGCCCGGGGCGTCCAGTCATCGGGCTTGGCGTCCTTGTCATACCAGGGCATGACAAACAGGGTATTGGCCAACCCCACCCAGGCCATGGCAAAGTTGGGGTCTTCTTCAACCGCGTCTTCGAAATACTGTTGTGCGCGTTTCAGTCGTTCGAAACCGCGGCTGGCCCAGTCATGGCGGCCCAGCAAATACAGTTCATAGGCATCAATGTTGTCGGTACCGCGGGCGGCTATGGCTTCCTGTTCGACCGTGCCAAGGGTGACCTGCAGTGCATCGGCGATGGCTGCCGCAATTTCGTCCTGGACGGCAAAGATGTCGTCGAGGTCACGGTCGTAGGTTTCCGACCACAGGTGATAACCGTCCTTGGTGTTGATCAGCTGCACGGTGATGCGCACCCGGTCCGCCGAGCGCTGCACGCTGCCTTCCAGTATGGTCTCCACATTCAGTTCCTCACCGATACTGCGCACATCCTTGTTCTGTCCCTTGAAGGCAAACGACGAAGTGCGGGCGGCAACGCGCAGGTCCTTAACCTGCGCGAGAATGTGCAACAGGGTATCGGCGAGACCGTCGGAGAAATATTCGTTGGCCGGGTCATCGCTCATGTTGACCAGGGGCAGAACGGCGATGGAGCGCAGTCCGTCGCGCGCCGCGACGGCGTCCGGAGCGGTGCCCGTGCGCAGGAAAAACTTGTCCAAGGCGAAATAACCGATCCCCAGGACGAGCAGAACGATGATGACCTTGTCGATTCGTCGTCCCGTGGCAGGCGTTGCGGACTGGGTGCGGTCCACATCCTTCTCGCGCATCAGGCCATCCGGGGTGAGTTCAAAGGCCCAGGCAAAGATGACCGCCACGGGAAAACCGATTCCCAGCAACGCGATCACAAAGGTGATGGTCCAGTCGGGTAGGCCCAGCGCAGGGAAGACAATGTCCGCCACCTGCAGAATGATCCAGCCGGCGATCAAATAGACCACCGCCACCCGGAAAACATTCCGCCGACTCAACTCGCCGATCAGGCCTTGCACTCAGTCTCCAAAACGCGGCCGGTCCGGCCGTCTGTAACAGGAAAAAACCCCGAAAATCAAAGGGGCGGAGACTACTCTACCAGAGGGGTCTGGCAGGGCAGGGGCCCCTGGAACGCCGGGAGGTCCACCGTATCAAGCCTATGGGCCAACGGGCGTTGCTTTGCTGCGACTCAGTCTTGGCCGGGTTCCGGGACATCCGACTGCCAGCCGAATACCCGCACATCACGTCGCCCTCTCACCGGCTGGAGGCCGCAGTCCTTCAGCAGCCATTCGTCTCCCAGGTCCGCCGCCGTGTCCTCGCTGATGGCTAAGGGGAGGCCGATGAGCTTGGTGACACCTTCCAGCCGGGCTGCCGTATTCACCGTGTCTCCGATGGCCGTGTACTCGTTGCGGGTTCGGGAACCCACATGACCGATGACGGCGTCACCGGTATGCAGGCCGATCCCGATGCGGATGACTTCGATGTTTTCTTTTTCCAGGGTCTTATTGAAAACCTCCAGATGGGCCAGCATGCGTTTCGCGGTCAGCATGGCGTTCAGAGAAGGATTATCCAGTGCCCGGGGAGCGCCATAAAACGCGAAAATGCCATCGCCCATGAATGTACCGATGGTTCCATCATAGTGATGTATCGCACGGGTCATGACTTCAAAGTACCGGTTCAACAGCATCACCGAATATTCCGGCGGCTGCGATTCGCTGCGGGTCGTGAAATCACGAATATCCGAAAACAGCACACAAACCCGGCGTCGTTCACCGCCCAGTTCCGGCTTGATGCCTCCAGCCAGGATCTCGCTGAGCACATGCGGGCTCACATAACGACTGAAGGAGCGGCGCAAACGACGTTTTTCCCGAAACGACAACGCTCCTTCCGTCGCCATACGACCCCCGACGGCGACTAACCCGACAATAAGCACGCCGGCGACCGGGAAAAAGGTGCCGTGCCAGAGCATCCAGGTCGAACCGGCCCAGAGGCCGAGCGCTACCAGCACGGTGACCGACACCGCGAGGACCGGTCGCCCCCCCAGCCACCAAAGCAGCGACATGAGCATCACCGCGACCACGCCCGTCCACGCAGGTGCGGGTGCGATCAGACCGCCGCTTTGGACCGACCTCAGCGCCTGGGCGTGAATCAGCACACCGGGCAAGTGATAACTGTCCGGTTCCCAGGCCGCCAGTCGCACGGGCAGATCGTGACGATCGGTGAACGGCAGCACGACGCCGAAGAAAACGAAACGGTCGGCAAAGGTCTCAGCGATACGCAGGGTGTCGCCGGCTTCCCACCACGCCAGCACGTCCTGCAGGGAAACATATTCGATCGCCTCGCCGACGCTGTAGTCGATGAGTCCTTCGCCGCGCATGTCGAGATCGAGGGCCTCGGCCATGCGGCCAACGAGCGTCAGTATCTGCGTGTCCCCGAAGTGCAGGTAACGCTGATAACGTCGCACGGTGCCGTCGCCATCGGGTCTGACCAGCACCATCCCCAACGCTTCGAGTCCTGCAAGGGAAATCAACGGCGGGAACAGATTGCGCAGGTACCCGGTGTCATCCACGGTTTGTCCGAGAAAGACGGGCACCTTGGCCTTCATGGCGACGAGACCCGAGAGCAGTTTCCGATCGTAACCGGCGACCAGAAAATCATAGGAGCGTTCAGGCAGCACGATATCGACGGAAACCGCGGCCGCCGGTGCGACACTCATGGCCGTGAACAAATCACCGATGTGGGGGTGCCACAAAGCCATGGGTTCGGGCAAGGCATCGAAAGTGTCGTCGTTGATGCCGACGACGATGACTTTTCGGGCGGCAGGCTTGACCGCGATGGAACGCAGCAAACGGAACTGCTGATCCACCGCCTTGTCATCGAGCCACTCCGCCCAGGGCGACAACCAGAAGGCGATGCCCAGCGACAGAACAAGAGCGAAACCGCAAAGGATCAGTGTTTTTCTTCGCATTAGCAAGGTTCTGGCGCCGCCCGTACCGGAAAACCCAAGAGTCGGCGGGTGAGGCGCCCTTGTCCGGCGCAAGCCGGACCCGGCGCCTATGCTATTAGCACCGGCGCCTTCGATCAAACAGGAGAAAACCGCGGCCGGTTCAGTTGGCCAGCGTGGCCTCTTCAATGCGCGGGGCTTCCAGATCCACGCCGTCGCGGTGCATCACCAGCATCTCGGCGCGGCCGTCTTCGGCTCCCACGAAGGTCAAAGTCGTCATGGAGCCGGCGACGAAGAAATCCGTTTCCGAAGACGGCACGATTTCCTGGCGCGTCTGGCCTTCGGGTTGAATGAACAACTGATCGCCTTCCCGAATGACGCTGAAACGGAACTGGTCGAGGATCTCGTAGTCCCCCACGTAGGCTTCATATACGGTGGGATCGACCTCCGCCAGTTCGGGTAGCTGCCATTGGATGCGCTTGGCACGTTGTTCCTGGCCGGCCGCCAGTACCAGCATGTGCGTGATCTCGCCCTCTTTGTCGGCAACAAAGCGATAGATATCCGCCCGTAATGGCGAGTAGAAATCCGATACCGACAACGCGGACAACTTAAACGGCCGGTCATCACCGTAACGCATGTTCAGGACATCATCATCGACGTAAATGTGGATCGGCCTGTCGTCCTGTCCGGGCTGGTAGTAGCCGGCATAGTGCTTCAGCACACTCCGACTCACCGCAACCGGTACACGTTCCTCGGGCTCGGAATAGGCAACCAGGGACATATTCGCCAAACGGGCGCTCTCCCCGGAAACCAGAGCCTTCATTTCCTCGATCAGATTCACGAAACCGATGTCATCCCACACGCCAATCAGACTCAGATCACGCATGGCGAACCACGCGCTTCGAAAACCCCGGTCAACCGCTTCACGCAACGCATTCAACGCCGCGGCGTTGTTACCCTCGATGGCCTCCAGCGCGGCGCGCTGGTAGTAAAGATCGACCGGGTGATAGCCCCTGGCGAATCGCTCCTCGATCTTCTCCCGCGCCGTGGCCAGTGCGTGGCGAGCCATCTCCGGTTCCGCGCGCTCCGGATCTCCGTACTTCAGATAGAAATTCGCGGCAGCCAGCGCCGGAAACAGGAAAAAT
>SMWH01000095.1 GCA_004357005.1 Gammaproteobacteria bacterium | reverse complement strand
CCCTGCTGATGACCGCCGCGATCTGCTCCTTGAACACCTCCATGCCGGCGGTGGTCAACTGCGCCACCACCAACTCGCCGTAGCGGTCGATGGTCAACCCGGGCAGATCATCGCTTTCCCCGTAAACGGCCCGGTAGAAAGGCTCGTCATAAAGGCGCTCACGCAACGCCAGCGCCCGGCGCACACGGCGTTCGATGAGATCCTCGCTCAGCACGTCTTTGGTGTCGCGGCTGACGAGCCGCGCGCAGATGAGAGTATTCGGGTTGACGTAACCGACGCCAAGCGGTTTGCCGGAAGCGGCCCGAATAATGACGGACTGACCCGGCTCGAAGGCCTGCAACGGCGTCGCGTCCGTATCGACCTCGTTGCTGAAAATCCACAGATGCCCGACGCCGATGCGCCGGTCCTCGTGTCGTTTGAGTCGCAGTGTGGGCAGGTCCATGTCCTGTTCCCGGTTCGCGTTAACGCCCGGGGCTCTAATCATGGTCTGACTGTTGTCAGACGGGTACGCCGCCACATGGTAAGACGCTTTCCACTCCAAGAACAGCGAACCGTGTCCTGCCGAATCGCTGTTGCGGCATCAAACCCCAAGGATTGTGGACAGCCTGGCACCGCAAGTTTCATGGGTGGCATTGAACCGTCAGGTTCATGGACGACAAGGCCCCGTCAGGTGAAAAGAATGATGGCCCAGGTGACTGCGGCCAGCACCAGGGACAGGAACACCGCGCCGGAACCCATATCCTTGGCCCGACCCGACAGCTTGTGATGATCCTTGCCCACCCGATCCACGGTAGTCTCGATGGCGGAATTGAGCATTTCCACGATGAGGACGACGAGAACGCAGCCGACCAGAAGCGCCCGCTCCACGTTGGTCTCCCCCAGCCACAACCCCACGGGGATGGCAATGATCGCGCCCACCACTTCGCTCCGGAACGCCGCTTCATATTTGAGGGCCGCCCGCAGTCCCTTGTAGGACCAGACCCAGGCCTGCCACAGATCTGCCGGTCCACGGAGTTTCATCGAGTGGCTGAGGTATCAGGCTGCCAGACGAGATCCAGTTCCTTGGCCGCCTTATACTCATCCATACGCCGTACTGGCAGGGTTACCGGCGCTTGTTTGAGCGTCTCCGCATCGTCGGCGGCTTCCTTGAGGATGCTCGCCATGGCCTCGACGAATTCGTCCAGCACTTCGAGGGGTTCCGTTTCCGTAGGCTCGATCAACAGGCATTCCGGGACCAGCAGGGGGAAGTAGATCGTCGGCGCGTGCATGCCGTAATCCAGCAGGCGTTTGGCGAAGTCCATTGCGGTGACGTCCAGTTCCTTTTTCTGCTTTTTCAGGGTCACGATAAACTCATGGCTTGCCCGACGCGTCGGATAGGCCATATCAAAGCCTTTTTCCTTCAACCGTGCCGCCAGATAATTGGCGTTCAGGGTCGCGTACTCCGCCACCCGGATCATGCCTTCCCGGCCCAGCATGCGCGCGTAGACGTAGGCGCGCAGCAACACACCCGCGTTACCGGCAAAGCCTGACAACCGACCGATACTTTTGGGCAGGTCCTTGCGGGTGAGGAAACGGTACTGGTCGCCGTCCTTCGCGATCACCGGCACCGGCAGATAGGGCAGCAGACGCTCGCCGACGCCCACGGGCCCGGCCCCCGGGCCGCCACCGCCATGCGGCGTCGAAAAGGTCTTGTGCAGGTTCAGATGGATGGCGTCGAAACCCATGTCACCCGGGCGCACTTTACCCAGGATGGCGTTGAGGTTGGCGCCGTCGTAGTACAGCAGCCCGCCAGCGTCGTGCACCAGCCGGGCGATTTCCAGAATCCGCCGATCGAACACGCCCAGGGTCGACGGGTTGGTGAGCATGATCCCGGCGGTTCTCGGCCCGACGGCCGCTTTCAGTGCTTCGAAATCCACATCGCCATCCGCTCCCGTGGGGATTTCCCGAACGGTACATCCACACATGGCCGCCGTGGCGGGATTGGTGCCATGGGCAGCGTCGGGAACGAGGATTTCCGTGCGTTCGTGATCGCCCCGGTCCGCGTGATAGGCGCGGATCATGGCTACCCCGGTGAACTCGCCCTGAGCGCCGGCCATGGGCGCGAGAGAAATCCCCGCCATACCCGAGACTTCGCGCAGAATCTCCTGCAGGTCGAAAGCGCAAGCCAGATAACCTTGAGACACCGATTCCGGCGCCAGCGGGTGCTTGCCGACGAAGCCCGGCAACATCGCCAGGGTGTTACAGGCCCGCGGGTTGTACTTCATGGTGCACGAACCCAGCGGATAGAACTGGGTGTCAATGGAGAAGTTTTTCCTCGACAGCCGGGTGTAGTGCCGCACCACCTGCAACTCGGACACCTCGGGCAGATCCGGAACGTCCTGCCTGAGCAGCGCCGCGGGCAGATCGTCCGCCGGCGCAGGCCTGGCGGGGGCCTGAGCAGTTGCCTGCCGTCCGGGCTGGGATTTTTCGAAAATCAACATGGGGTACCGGGCCGTGTTCCACTGACTGGGCGAATCGGCGGCATCATAACAAACGACCACCGCCGGAGCGGTGGTCGCGAGGGAGGGTCTTTTGTCTGGAACCTTGTCCGGATCCGGACCTAGTGTCTCAGCAGCCGGTTCGGCAGCTTCTTGACCCGCTCCAGGAAAGAGTCGTGCAACGGTGTGCCGTAGGACTGGTCCTCGGGAAGGACCTGGTAGCGGGCTATGGAATCAGGTTCCCGCTTCAGACTCAGGTGGTGCCGGAAAGCCGAATCCACGCTCAGCTTGCACATCCCGGTTTTCACGGGCTTCAGCAGCAAACGATAAACCTGACCTTCGTTAATCAGATCGATGGCCGCCCGCGCGTCCGCCCGCTCGGTAATGACCACAGTCACAATCTGCGGGTGGTAGCGCTTCAAAGCCTTGATCAGCGAGGTCACGTCCTCGGTCTTGGTGTGAGTTTCCGATATCACCACGCCGATTTCATCCGGGCCCTCGAGTATTTGCATCGCCTCATCCGCCGTGTGGGCGAATCGCAGCCGGTAATCGGTCCACAGAATCTCGCGCAGGCGAGTCTGAATGTTCGGGTCGCTTTCGACCACCAGCACGCTCAGAAGCTCGGTACCCAACTCCATTTCCGGGTCCTCGATCTCCACAGGCACCGGTATCTCGCGTGCGATACGCGCTGCGGCCCCGACGACGGCCTTGAGCTCGTCGTTCACCCAGGGTTTGCTGACGAAGCGGAAGACTTCGCCCTCATTGATCGATCCGATAATGGCCTTGAGATCCGAATAGCCGGTCAGCAACACTCGCATTGCCTGGGGGCGAATCTCTTTGACCTGGCGAAGCACCTCGATACCGGTCATTTCGGGCATGCGCTGATCGCTCACCACCACGTCAACGTGGTGTGCCTTGACGAGCATCTCCACTTCCGTGGGGTTATGGGTCGTCAGAACCTCATAGTCACGGCGGAACAGCGCGCGCATCGAGCGCAAAATGCGTTCCTCGTCATCGACGAAGAGAATGCAGGGACGACTGTTCATTGATTCAAGCATTTGACTCTCCCATCAGCCGGCGGCCATCGCGACTTGTTCTTGTTCAACCTGTGGACGCTTTACAGCGGCTCGCGGAACCGGGAATTGGACAATAAACTTCGTGCCCTTGCCCGTGGACGTACGCACGGAGATCTTGCCACCGTGCCCTTTGACGATCCGGTCTACGATCGACAGACCAAGACCAACACCATGCCCAACGGGCTTGGTCGTGTAGAACGGATCAAAAATCTTGCCCAGTTTGTCTTTGGGGATACCACTTCCGCTGTCGGCGACCGAGGCCTCGGCCCATCCGTCCTTGACGCTGGTTGCCAGCAGGATCTTGCCTTTGCCTTCTATCGCCTGGGTGGCGTTGGTAATCAGGTTCAACAAAACCTGGTTGACCTGCGAAGGCACGCAACGAACCGCCGGCACATCTTCGTAACGCTTGATCACTTCGATCCGGTCGCCCAGCAGATGCTCGACCATGGTCAGGGCATTGTCCATCGCGCCACGCAGATCGAAGTTATCGACCATGCCTTCGGCACGATCGAGCCGGCTGAAATCCTTCAGGTTCAGCACCAGGTTTGCGATCTGGTCCAGACCGTCCCATGCATCTGACAGCAGACCGGGCATTTCGCCAAGACGTTCGTCGCCGACGAACATCTGGTGCAGTTCCAGGAGTTCCTCATGGGGGGGATCGACGCCGTTGCCGTTGACGCCACTGCTCAGCAGACCGGTAACGGCTGAGGCATAGCACTGAACCTGCGCGTCGTATTCGAGCATCAGATCACGCACGATCTCGACATTGCTCTTGACGAAGCCAAGAGGCGTGTTCATTTCGTGGGTAATGCCGGCGACCATCTTGCCCAGCGAGGCCATCTTGCCGGAATGGATCAGTTGTCCCTGGAGCGACTGGAGACGACGCAGTTCCTTACCCAGCGCTTCGTTTTCTTCATCCAGAACCGCGCGCGCGCGCCGCTCACGGATTGCCATCAGGCCCAGTCCGACCAGTAAAAGAAGCGCAAAAAAAGCCGTTGCTATCGACAGATAAACCATAACGTCCGTCCACCCGGTATCACCGCGTTCATGTCAGGCGCTTGTACTTCTTAACGCGGGACCGGATCGACGCGTTGTCTGTCTTTGAGCAACGACGTCCGGTGGGTGCACCTGAGCATGCTCAGTGTAATGACCCGGAGACGTCTGCGCAATAGGGGAAGTCCCTGAATTCATGGGCTTTTCCTCCCTATAGCGGGTCCCGGCGGCCCCGCAGACGCCGGTATTCGGACCCCAGGGCCCACAAGCCCTTGATTTTGGGGACTTCGGCGCGGTTGCGGCGGTTGGCGGCGCCGATTCGCCAGGCCAGCACCGGCAGGCCAGGGCTCGACAGACCGCCCCGGGGAGTGTTCCGGGTCATGGGCGCGGCCGGCCCCGAAAGTAACCCCGTTCGCTTCCTCCTGTCAGATAACGACTATGAACTCTTTGCTGACCGCAGCCTGGAGGCGCCGGGCCAGAGCCTTTCTGTCGTGCTCGTGGATTTTTTTGTCTCCGAAACTCACCGTCGCGTCTATTCGGGGCATGCGCAACACGGTCAGAAAGTGTCCGGCGAAGCCCACGCCACCCCACCAGCACACAGAATCCGAAGCCGGGGGGCTGCCCGGGGGTACCGCGTAGGACAGTGCCGCGTAGGCGACGGGCTCACCCGATTTCGCCGCCACCGCCAACAACGCGGGTTTGAAGGGCTGGATACTCTCACCGTTACTCGTCGTGCCTTCGGGGAAAAACACCACGCCCCGGCCGCTTTCCAGAACCTCGGTTATCCGTTTCAGCATGCGCAAAATGTCGTTCTTCCGATCCCGCTGGATGAACTGGGTGTCCACCAACCGGCACAGCGTGCCCAGCACGGGCCAGCCCTTCACCTCCGATTTGGCGATGAACACGGCCCGCAACTGGCTGGCCAGCACCAGAATATCGAGGTAGCTCAGGTGGTTGGACACGAGCAGGAAGGGTGCGGCCGGCGGCGTGCCACGCACCGTGAGCCGGATACCCAGCAAGGGAAGTACCCATCCACCCCAGGAATGAAAAATACCGGAACGCCACACATCCGTACTTGACCAGAACCCGCGACCACGCAACCCGTTAAAGCCGGCCAGGAAAAAGCTCGAGATCACCAGCCACGAATACATCACCAGCACGAACAACAGCAGGAGGGTTAATCTGAATGACGCGCGGAGCCAGTCCACCACGGGTGAGAATCACTCGGTGCCGACTATCGTGGCGGGGATTTGTTTCAGGGCCCGGGGTTCTTCCCCCATGCCCACGTCGATCGGTGGGTTCTCGTCGGCCGGGAAGGGAGCGCGATGGTGCCAGGCATCCACCGTAGTGATGTATGGCGCAAAACCGTTGTCCCGAAACCAGGAATCCACTGCGTATTCATCGCCGGTGCTTAACTCGACGATGACGGCGGTCTGGTGGATATCGAGAAAAAAGCGGTGTCGGGCAATCGGGGGATTCACGTGGTGATACCGCAGCAGGCCCTGTTGCTCCAGAACCCTGAGGTACACGGTCGTGTTGGTGGATTCGTCGATACAGTCCAGCGCGCTGCTACTGCCGAAGTGCGCGTAATTGACGGCCTGGTCCTTCCACGTCCCCGTCTGGCTTCCCGCGATCTGTTCGAAAATCGCGATGGCATAACGGATCTGGTGACGCTCCTCCCGGGACGTCGTGGCCCGGGGTTCAAAGAACGCTTCGATCCGCGTCCACTCCTGCGGGCTCACGCTGACGACCGTGTGCATCTGCTTGCCCGCGCTGTAAACAAAGGGCACTGCGTCGAGTTGAATGGTCTCGTCTTCCGGCGGCAAGGGCGCGGTGACGCAGCCGGCCAGCAGGAACCCGGTCAAAAGTACGACACCCGTGATGCGGACGCTCATGACAGATTGCTTCTATGACAGGGCAGCCAGGGCCGCCTCGTAGTCGGGCTCATCGCCGATCTCCCCAACCAGCTCGCTGTAGATCACCTGGTTGTTTTCGTCCAACACGACGATCGCCCTCGCGGTCACACCAGCCAATGGCCCATCGGTCAACAGTACGCCGTAATCATCGGCGAACTGTTTTGTCCGCATCATCGACAAAGGCACGACATTGTCCGTACCCTCGGCGCCGCAAAACCGACCCATGGCAAACGGCAAATCTGCCGCGACAACGAGAATCACCGTGTCGGAGTGTTGACTGGCGTATTCGTTGAATTTTTTCGTGGACAGCGCACACACCGGCGTGTCCAGGCTGGGCACGATGCTGATGAGTTTCTTTTTCCCCGAGTAATCGGACAGGCTGCGGTCCGCAAGCCCTACATCGACCAACAGAAAATCCGGCGCCGCGCTCCCGACCGCCGGCAAATCACCGCTGGTCTGACACGCATTTCCTTTCAGTGTGACTGTTGCCATTTTATCAACTCCTTGGTTTTCGACCGCGGTTACGCCGCAATTTACGCCGCGCTTACACCGCAAGTCAGGTAAGCACCGCCGTGAGTTCTTCCACATAACGATTCATATCAGCCTCAGTACGCGTTTCGGTTACGCACACCAGCAGGGCATCTTCGAGCCCGACGTAATCCGCACCCAACGCGTATCCAGCCAACACTCCACGTTGCGCCATGGCCTCCACGACCTCTCCCGCGGGACGCCCCAGGCGGATCACGGCCTCATGGAACACGGGGCGATCGAAAGCGAGTTCAACCCCCTTGACCTTGCCCAGCCGCTCGAGCAGCGCCCGGGTGTTTTCGTGACAGGCCAACGCCACGGAGCGCAGTCCCGCAGGACCGAGCAGCGTAAGGTATATGGTGGCGGCGGTGACCAGCAAGCCCTGATTGGTGCAAATGTTCGAGGTGGCCCGGCCACGCCGGATGTGCTGTTCGCGAGCCTGCAAAGTCAACACGAAACCCTCCCGTCCGTTCAGGTCCGTCGTACGGCCCACGATGCGTCCGGGCATCTGGCGTACGAGGGCCTGTTTACAACAAATAAATCCAAAATACGGTCCACCGGAAGCGAGAGGTGAACCCAGAGGCTGACCTTCCCCGCACGCGATGTCGGCGCCTTCAGCCCCCCACTGCCCGGGCGGTTTCAAAAGCGCAAGAGAAATAGGATTGACCACGGCGATGACTATGGCATTTTGCTCGTGCGCCCAGTCGGTCAGGACATCCACATCTTCGAGCACACCAAAAAAATTGGGCTGGGGTATGACCACCGCGGTGATGTCCTCACCCGCGTACGCGTTCAGACTGTCGAGCATGGTGTTGCCACCGGTGGGGTCATAGTCCAGTTCGACGGTTTCGATCTCCTGGCTGCCGACGATGGTATCCAGTACCTTGCGGTACATGGGATGCACGGTTTTCGGTACCAGGATCCGACGGGATTTCGAACGCCGGTTCGCGCGCACCGCCATCAGGGCCGCCTCGGCCAGACCCGATGCGCCGTCATATAGCGAAGCATTGGACACATCCATGCCGGTAAGCTTGGCCATCATGGTCTGGTATTCGTAGATGACCTGCAGGGTGCCTTGACTGGCCTCAGGCTGGTACGGCGTGTACGCGCTGTAAAATTCTCCGCGCGTGGTCAACTCCCAGACCGCGGCAGGGATATGGTGTTCATAGGCGCCGGCGCCCAGAAAACACAGTTGTTGGATATCCTGACCGGCGCGCTCACGCATGATGCGCCCGATCTCCATTTCGCTGACGCCTTCAGGAACGCCGGCGATGCCCTTCGCCCGGAGTTCAGCGGGGATCTCATCGAACAGGTCTTCGATGCTGTCCACACCGATGACCGTCAGCATTTCCCGGACATCTTTTTCCGTGTGCGGAATAAACGGCATATCGTAGATCAGTCTTCTTCGGCGACCGCGATGTAGGCTTCAGCGTCGAGCAGGGAGCTGAGCTCCGCTCCCTCCGCTGGCTCGAGGGTCACGAGAAATCCCTCACCATGGGGATCCTGATTGACCAACTCGGGACTGTCAGCGAGTTTTTCGTTGATGCCCGTCACCGTGCCGCCAACCGGTGCGTATACCTCGGATGCCGCTTTGACGGACTCGACAACGGCAAAACTGTCACCGGCCGCGACTTGCTGGCCTACCTCCGGCAACTCGACGAAAACCAGATCACCCAACTGCGCCTGGGCGTGATCAGTAATCCCGATGGTCAGCGTGCCACTGTCGTTGACACGCACCCACTCGTGGCTCTTGGTGTACTTCAGATCACCGGGAATATCGCTCATGGTGTTGTCCCCCAATCCAAGACAAAGTTCGCAGGGCCTAAGGGCTGCAATTCTAACAACCTCGCCGTCTATATGCCTTCACAGACCTGGCCATCGCGCACGAAAGGCGGTTTGACGATCCGGGCTGCGAGTTGCTTGCCACGTACTTGCACATGACAGCGTTCACCGGTCCCGGCCGGGACCCGGGCCAGCCCGATGGATTTTCCCAGGGTGGG
>SMWH01000094.1 GCA_004357005.1 Gammaproteobacteria bacterium | reverse complement strand
TGGGGCTCTCCGGCGGCATTGATTCTGCATTGACCCTGGCGATCGCGGTGGATGCGCTGGGGCCGGAGCGCGTATACGCGGTGATGATGCCGACGCGGTACACCGCGGACATGAGCGTGGACGATGCCCGATCGATGGCAGAAGCGTTCGGCGTTCGTTACAGCGTGATACCCATCGAAGAGGTCTACGGGGCTTTCCTCGGGACCCTGAGCGAGACGTTTGCCGGGTACGCAGTTGATGTCACTGAGGAAAACATACAGGCGCGTTGCCGTGGCATCGTGTTGATGGCCCTGGCGAACAAGTTGGGTGGCATGGTGCTCGCCACCAGCAACAAAAGTGAGACTGCGGTGGGCTATACGACCCTGTATGGAGACATGTGTGGTGGTTACGCGCCGATCAAGGACGTGTACAAGACTCTCGTCTACCGGCTGGTGCGGCACCGTAACCGGCACAGCCAGGTCATTCCCGAACGTGTGCTGGAGCGCGCGCCTTCAGCGGAATTGGCGCATGATCAAAAGGATCAGGACTCTCTGCCGCCCTATGATTTGCTCGATGCCATCCTTGAACGTTATGTGGAACGCGATTGTTCGATCGAGACCATCATCGAGGAAGGATTCGACCGGGCGGTCGTGGAGCGTGTCGCGGCAATGGTGCTCAGAAACGAGTACAAACGACGCCAGTCGGCCCCGGGAACGCGAATCACCAAGCGGGCATTCGGACGGGATCGAAGGTACCCGATAACCTCGGGTTGGAAAGGATAATCAATGAACCCCGGAAACCCCGGCGAGCCGAGCAGGAAAAATATTGTCTCCCAGGCGGACTGACACCACCGTTCTGGACCCGGCGCTGGCGGCTGGGCACCAGCTGCACGTGGCGGGCCGTTTTGCGGAGGCCGAGGACGCCTACCGCGGCGTGCTGGCCGATCGTCCCCGCGATGCGGAAGCCTGGCACCTGCTGGGTCTCACCAAATCGGCCCAGGAAGACGGGCAGGCGGCGGTCCGGGCCTTGCAGAAGGCCGTGGAACTCAAACCCGGTGAAGCCCGTTACCACAACAATCTGGGCCATGTATTCCGCCTGATGGGGCGCCTGAGCGACGCCAGCCGCGAATTGGGCAAGGCGGTCGAACTGCGACCCATTTTCCCCGGCGCACACTACAACCTGGGTCTGACGCTGCATGCACTGGGTCACGTGCGCGATGCGGAAGAACACTTCCGCAAGGCCTGCGCCCAGGACTCGGACTATGTACAGGCGCATTACTGGCTGGGTCTGGCGAGGCAGGATCTGGGGCAGCTCGATGGCGCGGTGGAAGCCTTCGAACGCGCGGTGACCCTGCGCGCGGATTATGTGCCGGCGGTTTATGCGTTGGCACAGGCCCAGACTATTTCCGCGGAGGATGACCCGCTCCTGCTGCGTGTGCAGAGTCTCGCTTTCAGTGAGGGGGGCTCTGTTGCTGATCGAATGCTGATCCATTTCGCCCTCGGCAAACTCAATGATGATCTGGGCGATTACATGGTCGCGGCAGACCAGTATGACCAGGCGAACGAGTTGTACGAAAAGAAGTTCGATGCGCGCATTCATGCCGCTCGTATCGAGGCGCTGCGTTCCACGTTCAACCCGGAGTTTTTCCCGGCCCACCGTCATCGTGGTTCACGCTCGAACAAGCCGGTTTTTGTGGTCGGGATGCCGCGCTCAGGATCGACGTTGATTAGCCAGATCATCTCGGCGCATCCGGAAGCCATCTCGGTCGGCGAGCGGACCGACCTGCCGGAACTGATCGCACAGCTGGAATCTGAAAAGGGTGGACCCTATGCACGCTGGGCAGGTGATTTGGGCGAGGCGGATCTGCAGCGACTCGCGACTGGATATCTGTCACGCGTCACACGCCAATGTCCCAACGCCCTGCGCGTTGTGGACAAACTGCCGGGCAACTGGCAGCACCTGGGCCTGATCGCGCTGCTTTTCCCGAGGGCGCGGGTGATCGTTTGCGAAAGAGATCCATGCGCCGTGGCCTGGTCGTGCTATTCGCACAAGTTCGACCGTGGACAGAGCTTCACTTATGACCTCGAGCACATCGCCATGTACTACCACGTGTACCGGCGCGCCATGGACTACTGGATCCGGATCCTTCCCCTGCAGATCAAAGTCGTTTCATACGAAAAGCTGGTCGAGGACCCGGAGAAGATAATCCACGAGATTATTGATTTCTGTGGTCTCGAGTGGGATGCCGCGTGCATGAGCTTCCACGAGGCAGAAAGCGTGGTGACTTCAGCGAGCAATTTGCAGGTACGCAAGGGCATCTACAGCGATGCCCTTGAGCACTGGCGGAACTACTCCGCGGCGCTGGAGCGGTTCGAGCGGAAACTGCAAGACCTGCAAGAGGGCCAAAGCTGATGCTTGGAAGCTGACGTTTCAGGAAAGCGCGGACGCAGTACTCAGAAGATGCTGCCCCAGAAGCCTTCGCTCTGGTCTTCTGGCCGCAAAAAGGGGTGGTCCGGAAAGTTCAGGGCCAGGACTCTGGTCACATCCTGTTCGAGTTGTTCCAGGCCGAGCGCCCGGTAACCCTTGATCATGACCACGAGCGCCTCGGAGACTGACGGGGTCTGCTGATAGTTTTCGACCACGTACTCGGCGCGGTTGATCGCTGCCACATAGGCCGTGCGCTTCAGGTAAAACTCGGCGATCCCGAGTTCGTAGAGCGCCAGGTTATCGCGCAGGTATTCCATCCGCTCCCGGGCGTCGTCCGCGTACTTGCTGTAGGGGTATTTCTCTGCCAGTTCGGAGAAGTCCAGAAACGCCTGTCGCGCATTGTGCTGGTCATGTTCGCGAACCGAGTGGGGAACGAGACTGTCGAGGAGGCCCTTGTCGCGGTCGTAATTCGCCAGGCCCTTGATGTAATAGGCGTAGTCCACGTTTTGATGCGTGGGGTAGATTTTGATAAAGCGGTTGGCCGCCAGAATCGCGAACTCGGGTTGTTGGTTCTTGTACTGGGCGTAGGCCAGTTCCAACTGCGCCTGGGCGGTATAGTGGCCGAAGGGATAACGCTGAATGAGGTCGTTATAGCGGTCCGCGGCCTTTTGCCACTGGCCTTGTTTCATGGCCCGGTTGGCGCTTTGATACATGTCGCTCGCCGGGACCTGTTTGCGATCGGGGTTCGAGCCGCAGCCCGCCAGCAAAATCGCCGCCAGCGCTGCCAGAAACAGTGCGCGCAGGCCTCCGCTCAATTGACCACTGCTCGATAGAATAGACATCGCCTTTACCCGAAGCCCCGGAAGGGGCGAATCATAGCCGAAAAGACCCATACGCTCATTTGCCAACCGTCGTGACAAGCATCACACCGGATCAATCCCACCTGCTTCGTGGCCGTTTTGTGGTACCCGCGGAAGCGGCTGGAACCCGTTTGGACCTGGTCCTGGCGGACATGTTCCCCCAGTTCTCCCGGAGTCGTCTGCAGGCCTGGCTCAGGGAGGGCAGTATCCTGCTGGATGGCGCCACCGTGAAACCGCGCCGGAGGGTTCTCGGCGGCGAGACCGTGGTGGTCGATGTGGCTCTTCCCGATGTGATGACGGATGTCGCCGAGGCGCTGGCCCTGGACGTGGTTTTCGAGGACCCGGATCTCCTCGTGATCAACAAGCCGGCGGGCCTGGTGGTCCACCCGGCGGCGGGAAACCGGTCCGGGACGCTGCTGAACGGCCTGCTGTATCACGCTCCGGACCTGGCCGCTTTGCCCCGGGCCGGGATCGTGCATCGGCTGGACAAGGACACGACGGGCCTGTTGGTGGTAGCGCGTACCCTGGAGGCACACAAGTCCCTGGTGGAGCAGTTACAGGCCCGGTCCGTGCGGCGCGAGTACGATGCGATAGTCCAGGGTTGCCCGGTGGCGGGCGGGACCGTCGATGAGCCCATCGGCCGCCATCCCAAAGAGCGCAAACGCATGGCGGTCGTGGCGGCGGGTAAACCCGCGGTGACCCGGTATCGGATACGGGCCCGGTTTCGCTCACAAAGCCATCTGCGCGTGCGACTGGAAACCGGACGTACCCATCAGATTCGTGTTCATATGGCCCACATCGGCCACCCCCTGGTGGGTGATCGGACCTACGGTGGACGGCCAAGGGTCCCCGCGGGCGCCGATGCCGAGCTGCTAAAGGCGCTGCAGGGCTTTCCCCGGCAGGCGCTCCATGCCGGGGCCCTGGAACTGGAGCACCCTCGCTCGGGGGAACGCGTGTCGTGGACCGCGCCCTTGCCCGATGACATGAGGCGACTGATAGAACTGTTGAAAAAGGATCTGGAAAGTCATGGCTGAACCCAACCCATTGACGAACCCCGTTCGAAAAGTGCGGGTACCTCTGATCGTTCCGGACTGGAAAGCCCCCTTCCGGGTCCGGGCCGTCACGACGACCCGGGCGGGGGGGGTCAGCGAAGGTGATTGGGCCCGGTTCAATCTGGCCACCCATGTGGGGGATAACGAGGTCGCGGTCATCGAGAACCGCCGCCGGCTGCGGGTGGTACTGGGTCTGCCCGAGGAGCCCTGCTGGCTGAAACAGGCCCACACCAACCGGGTTCTGGCTTTGCCCCGGGACGACACGGATCAGGAGGCCGATGCGGCCATCACCGATGAACCGGGCGTTATCTGCGCGGTGTTGACGGCGGATTGTGTCCCGGTCCTGTTGTGCGACGACGAAGGCGGGCAGGTGGCGGTGATCCATGCGGGGTGGCGCGGGATCGCCAGCGGCGTCGTCGAAGCGACGGTGGCGGCGTTCTCAGTGGCGCCCGGGCATCTGCTGGCCTGGATGGGGCCGGCCATCGGTTCCGAGGCCTACGAGGTGGGGGCGGAAGTTCGCGAGGCGTTGCTGGTCGGTGATCCCGCCGCCAGCGGCGCGTTCCAACCGGCCCTGGCCGGATGCTGGCGCGCCAATCTCTACGCCCTGGTGGGGCGCCGTCTGATGCGTGCCGGTGTCACCCGTGTCCATGGCGGGACCCATTGCGCCTTCACCGACGAGCGGAGATTTTTCTCCCATCGCCGCGACGGAACCACAGGCCGACAGGCCACCCTGATCTGGCTGGAAGGGGCGCAAATCCTTGAATCTGAATGGTCGAGACCGCATTTAGGAGCGATCAGGCAAGATTGATCCAGGACTGATTCAGGGATTTTTTTGATGCGAATCGACAAGCTGACCAACAAGTTTCAGATGGCGCTGGCGGATGCGCAGAGCCTGGCGGTGGGCCGGGACAACCAGTTCATCGAGCCGGCGCACCTGCTCACGGCGATGCTCGATCAGGAAGGTGGAAGCGTTCGTCACCTGTTGACCCAGGCTGGCGTCAACGTGAATCTGTTGCGTTCCCAGCTGGGGGAAATGCTGGACCGCATCCCCACGGTGGAAGGGGGAGCCGCGGGACAGGTGGATATCTCCAGGGACCTGACCCGCCTGCTCAACGTCTGCGACAAGTTCGCCCAGAAGCGTGGTGACCAGTTCGTTTCCAGCGAACTGTTCCCGTTGGCCGTACTCGAGGACAAGGGCCCGCTGACGGAATTATTGCGTGAGGCGGGCGCCAGCAAGAGCGGGCTGGAGAAAGCCATCGGCGCCATGCGCGGTGGTGAATCGGTGCAGGACCCCAACGCCGAGAACCAGCGCCAGGCGCTGGAGCGGTTCACCGTCGATCTCACCGAACGGGCAGAACAGGGCAAGCTGGATCCGGTCATCGGTCGCGACGAGGAGATTCGCCGAACGATACAGGTGCTCCAGCGTCGCACCAAGAACAACCCCGTTCTCATCGGCGAGCCCGGTGTGGGCAAGACCGCAATCGTCGAGGGTCTGGCACAGCGCATCGTCAACGGCGAAGTGCCGGAGGGGTTGAAAAACAAACGCCTGTTGATCCTGGACATGGGAGCGCTGATCGCGGGCGCCAAGTACCGCGGCGAATTCGAAGAACGGCTCAAGGCCGTTCTCAACGAACTGTCCCAGCAGGAAGGCCAGGTCATTTTGTTTATTGATGAACTTCACACCATGGTAGGCGCCGGCAAGGCTGAAGGCGCCATGGACGCGGGCAACATGCTCAAACCCGCGTTGGCCCGGGGTGAATTGCATTGCGTCGGCGCCACGACCCTGGATGAGTACCGCCAGTACATCGAAAAAGATGCCGCCCTGGAACGCCGTTTTCAGAAAGTGCTTGTAGAGGAGCCCAGCGTTGAAGACACCATCGCCATTCTGCGCGGGCTCAAAGAACGTTACGAGGTGCACCACGGTGTGGATATTACCGATCCCGCCATCGTCGCCGCATCCACGCTGTCCAACCGTTATATCTCCGACCGCAACCTGCCGGACAAGGCCATTGACCTGGTGGACGAGGCCGCGAGTTCGATTCGCATGGAGATCGACTCCAAGCCTCACGACCTGGACAAACTCGACCGCCGGCTTATCCAGCTCAAGATCGAACGCGAAGCGGTGAAGAAGGAAAAGGATGACGCTTCCAAAAAGAGGTTGGCGACTCTGGAAGAGGAAATCAAAGAGCTGGAACGCGAATACGCGGATCTGGACGAGATCTGGCAGGCGGAAAAAGCCGCGGTTCAGGGCGTACAGCACATTCGCAGCGAACTGGAACAGGCGCGTATCGACATGGAAACCGCCCAACGGGCCCAGGATCTGCAACGCATGTCCGAGATCCAGTACGGCCGGATCCCGGAGCTGGAGCAACAACTCAAGAGCGCGGAAGAAGTCGAATCCAAAGAAACGAGGCTCATGCGCAACAAGGTCGGCGAAGAAGAGATCGCTGAAGTCGTGTCCCGCTGGACCGGCATCCCGGTCTCCAGAATGCTCGAAGGGGAGCGGGACAAACTGATGCATATGGAAGACGACCTGCACAAGCGGGTCGTAGGCCAGGACGAAGCCGTAAGAGTGGTGTCGGATGCCATACGCCGATCGCGCGCCGGGCTGTCGGATCCCAATCGGCCCATCGGATCCTTCCTGTTTCTTGGCCCCACCGGCGTCGGCAAAACCGAACTGTGCAAGGCGTTGGCCGAATTCCTGTTCGATGCCGAAGCTGCGATGGTGCGCATCGACATGTCCGAGTTCATGGAGAAGCACTCCGTGGCCAGGCTGATCGGTGCACCCCCCGGTTATGTGGGATACGAGGAAGGCGGTTATCTCACCGAGGCGGTTCGCCGGCGGCCGTATTCGGTGATCCTTCTGGATGAAATCGAGAAGGCACATCCGGATATATTCAACATACTGTTGCAGGTTCTGGATGACGGTCGCCTGACCGACGGGCACGGGCGTACCGTGGATTTCAGAAACACCATCATCGTCATGACTTCGAACCTGGGTTCGGATCGGATCCAGGAGTTGGCGGATGAGGGTTATGAGGCGATCAAGACCGCCGTGACGGAGATCCTCACCGTGCATTTCCGGCCCGAGTTCCTCAACCGGGTGGACGAAATCGTGGTATTCCATCCGCTGGATCAGGCGCAGATCGCCCAGATCGCGGCGATCCAGATCGGCCAGCTCAAGGCGCGTCTGGCCGAGCGGGAAATGGTGCTGGAACTCACGGATGCCGCACTGACACACCTGGCCGAAGCGGGCTTTGATCCCGTCTACGGAGCACGGCCGTTGAAACGGGCGATCCAGCACCAGTTGGAAAACCCGCTGGCCCGGGACATCCTGGCCGGCAACTTCGGTCCCGGTGACACGGTGATCGCGGATGCGAACAAGGATGGCCTGGTGTTCACCGAATCCCGGGCGGCAGCCTGACCATGCCCATATACGAGTACCAGTGCGACAACTGCGACGCGACGCTGGAAAAGCTCCAGAAGCTCGGCGACGCGCCGCTGACCGATTGCCCCGAGTGCGGCAAGAGCGCGTTGCGCAAGCTGGTTTCCGCGCCGAGTTTCCGGCTCAAGGGCGGCGGCTGGTACGAGACCGACTTCAAAAAGGACAAACAGAAGAACCTGCATGATTCAGCCCACAGCGAAGGTAAATCCGCCGAGTCAGAGAGCGACTCCGGCCGCAGCAAATCCGGTGAGAGCCGGAAAAGCGGCGATGCGGGCAAATCAGACAGTTCGAAGAAAAGCGGCGACGCCGGCAAACCCGACAGCTCGAAGAAATCCGGCGGCAACCACAAGACCCCCACCTCCACGAACTGAGGCGAACCCGCCGGCTAGGGCGTTTGTGTTGTCGTCTTGCTCCGTTGAGACGACAATGTCGCGGCGGCGGTGTCACGGCGACGCGGCCCGTACACACCTTGACGGGAGTCAGGACCATGCGTAGCCACTACTGTGGCCAGGTAACGGAAACTCTCGACGGACACACCGTCGAAGTCTGCGGCTGGGTGGACGGCCGCCGTGACCTGGGTGGCCTGATCTTCATGGATCTGCGCGATCGTGAGGGCCTGGTCCAGGTGGTCGTGGAACCCGATAACGCCGATGTGTTCCGGGTCGCCGAGGGCGTTCGCAATGAATACGTTTTGCGCGTGAGCGGAAAGGTGCGGTCACGGCCCGAGGGTCAGCGCAACCCGGACATGGCGACGGGACAGATCGAGATCGTCGCTGACGACATCGAAGTGTTGAACACCTCCGATCCGTTGCCGTTGATGCTGTCAGGGGAGGCCAGCGAAGAGGTCCGGCTCAGATACCGTTATCTCGATCTGCGTCGCCCGGTCATGCAACGGGCGCTCAAGCAGCGGGCACAACTCATTACCTCCCTTCGCCGTTTTCTGGACGAGCGGGGTTTTATTGAAACCGAGACACCCATGTTGACGCGGGCGACGCCGGAAGGGGCGCGGGACTACTTGGTGCCCAGCCGCGTGCACGCGGGCAGTTTCTATGCGTTGCCCCAGTCACCCCAGATCTTCAAGCAGCTGCTGATGATCGCGGGGCTGGACCGTTACTACCAGATCGCCCGCTGTTTTCGTGACGAAGATCTGCGTTCCGATCGCCAACCTGAATTCACCCAGCTGGACGTGGAGATGTCCTTCGTCGAGGAAGAGGACGTGATGCAGTTGATGGAAGCCATGTTGCGCCATGTCTTCCGGGCAGTGCTGGATGTCGAACTCCCGGATCCATTTCCCCGCATGACCTGGCGTGAAGCCATGCGTCGTTACGGTTCTGACAAGCCTGACCTGCGCATCCCTCTGGAGCTCACCGACATCGCCGATCTCGTCAGGGACGTTGAGTTCAAGGTGTTTGCCGAACCTGCGGCCGACCCGCATGGGCGCGTGGCAGCGTTGCGCGTGCCCGGGGGCGCGGAGCTGAGCCGCAAGCAGATCGACGACTATGCGGATTATGCCGGCAAGTTCGGGGCCAGGGGGCTGGCCTGGATGAAGGTCGAAGCTGACGGCGTGAAGTCGCCCATTGCGAAGTTCCTCGATGACGCCGCCGTCTCCGCGATTTGTGAACGCTGCCAGGCGAGCAAGGGCGACATCCTGTTTTTCGGAGCCGGCCTGCTGACTACCGTGAGCGAGTTCGTGGGCGCGTTGCGTGTCAAGGTCGGTCACGATCGGGGACTGGTGGAAGAGGGCTGGCAGCCTCTGTGGGTCACGGAATGGCCGTTGTTCGAATGGGACGACAAGGCCGGACGCTTTAACGCCATGAACCACCCCTTTACCTCGCCCGCGGGGGACGTCGCTTCCATTGAATCGAATCCCTGCGGCGCGCTGGCCCGTGCCTATGACGTGGTGCTCAATGGATCAGAGATCGGCGGCGGATCCATCCGTATCCATGACCCGGGCACGCAACTGGCGGTGCTCAAGCTCCTGGGGATGGACGAGACGGAAGCCCGGTCTCGTTTCGGTTTTCTCATCGAGGCCCTGCGTTACGGAACCCCGCCCCACGGCGGTATCGCCTTCGGGGTGGACCGGATAGCCGCGCTCATGGCCGGCCGGGATTCGATCCGTGACGTGATCGCCTTTCCCAAGACCACCGCGGC
>SMWH01000093.1 GCA_004357005.1 Gammaproteobacteria bacterium | reverse complement strand
GCTGTGGTTTCGCGACCATGTGCGCACCCGCACGCCGGATGCCATTTTGTTTCCCCGCGCCCCCGAGATTTCCGATCTGGCCGGTACTCCGGAACCCGCCCGCCTCTCGCCATCCGCGGCTGACCCGGAAGCCCGATTGCGAAACCGGCTGATGACGGCGGCATTTGTGTTCCTGTGCGCCATCTGGCTGGTGATCGGCAGGGGGCAGCCGCCACGCGCGCGCGCCGCGGGCGATCTGCTCATCGCCGCCATCGGTGGCGCGGTACTCCTGGCGCTGATCCCGGATCTCACCGCGCCCCCGCCCTGGGCACTGGTGTGGACCATTGCGCTGCTGGGATTTGCCCTGCTGTCGGTCCGGCGGGAGAAGGATTTCGGGGAATTCGGGAATCGGCGTGCGTGGCTGTGGGCCATGGGGCTGACAGGCGTCGTGGCGATCGCACTGATTGTTGCCGGCGGTTACACCGGCGCGACGGTCGCTGCATGGCCGGGCGAAGCAGTCGCTTATCTCCCTTGGGCGCTGATCCAGCAGTTGTTGCTTGGCCCGTTCCTCGCCTCGCGGTGGGAGAGAATCGTGCGCAGACCGGAAGCGGCGGCGCTTCTGACCGGACTCATGTTTGGCGCGATCCATTTCCCGAACTTCGCGCTGATGAGCGGAACCCTGGTACTGGGAACGTTATGGGCCCTGTTGTTTCTGCGTTTCCGCGCGTGGTTGCCGCTGGCGGTATCGCATGCGGTGCTCGCACCCCTGCCACTGCTGGTGTTGCCGGTGTGGTTGTTCCGTTCCGCGGAAGTCGGCGCGCGTTTCTGGCTGTGATCGCCGGTAGTCGCGGCAAGATGCCGCTCCTGCAAAAGCCTCTCCTACTGGCCGGTGATGTGAATCACCCGGTGTTCGGTGACCCGACCGGCGCCATCGGCGGCGATCACACGGATCGCCAGTTCATGTGGCCCCGCCGGCAATGCAGAAGCATCCCAGCGTCCTGAGAAACCCACATCCGGGTGATTTGGATCCGTGGATCCCGGAAACACTCCCAGAACCCCCGGATACGCCGCACCGTATTCGAGCTCGCCAACAACTTCACCATCAACGAGCAGTTCGACATTCTCTATACCGCCACCATCGTTGAAGGCCCAACCACTGACCACCACTTCGCCTTCAAGCTCGTCCCCCGCAAACGGTTCGTCCAGATAGGCAAAACTCGGCAGCTGGCAATGCTTTCCGTCGCTATGAACCCGCAGGAACAAAAACCGTTTCCGGCCGTGATACAGCACGAGTTCATCGAGAACTTCGACGCCCGGAAATAACTTGCAGATGCGACGCAACCAGGCGGGCCGGTCCTGAAACTCCACGGCGGTCGCCTCCACCACGAGCAGGCCGGTGACAGGCATCGCAGCCCGCAAAGCCGCTTCGTCCCGTTGCCATATCGCCAACTGCAGGGCACGCCCGTGTTTGCGGTTCAAGGAATTGTCGAGCACGAAATCCACGGACCGGTCCTGCAATTCAAAATCGAGCTCGGCAGCCAGCATGAAGTTGTCGGCCAACAGAGCCCCATCGCCGCCTGCTGCCGCGAACCTGGCCTGAGTACCCTCCAGAACCCCGCCGTCACGCGCTGCCCCGGGCGATGCGCTGGCACGAGCCATAACCCGATCACTTCCCGTTTCCGTCAGCCAGTAGCGAGTGCGATCCGCCGCCGCCTGCCAGCCGGTGAAATTGGCGGGAAACCATTTGGCGGTGCTATGACGTTCCAGAAAGGCAGGGAGAGTCGCCGTCAGCAACCAGGCGAACAACACCGCCGCGCCCGACAAGCCCACCACCGGGATCGAAACCAACACCCCCCGGTACCAGCGCCGGCCGCGCCACGCGTCCAGCACGTCCGGCAGCAGCGCCAGGAGCGGCAGGTAAGCCACCAACGGCCAGTGAAACGAGGTCCGTTCCAGGTCCGCCCAGAGTCCCGCCAGGAAAAAAATCAGAAGCGGCACGACAGCCATGCTGGCGAGAAACCCCGCCACCGCGTCACCGCGTCGGGCGCGTTTCAGCGCATGAACCAGCGATACCATGAGAACCACGAACAACGGCGGCGTCACGACCAGGAACTGAACCAGCGGTTGCACCAGGCCTTCGAGTTGGAAGGACCAGGGGTGGCGATCCACGAACTGAAAACGCAAACCCCCGAACTCGTGACCCAGGTTGAACCACACGATGGGTATGAGGCCGATCGCCGCGATCGCGATTCCGATCCACACCCGGGAATGGCGAAGCAAAGCGCGCCCGTCCCGGCTCCCCAGCACAAAGACGCCGGCCGCGATGATGACCACGGCAAAACGATAATGAGTCGCCAGACCCAGGGCCGCCCCCAGACCGGCCAGCAACCATCCTCTGCCACCGTCCGACTGGATCAGTCGTACACCGCCCAATATGAACATCAACGCGGCGAACAGCAGAGGCACTTCCGGGAGCGCCAACACACCATTGAGCGCCAGCAACGGCATGCACAAGGACGCACCGGCAGCCAACCACGGGCGTCCCACCCCGATCTCCCTGGCAAGGCGGTAAATCAGCAGGGGCGTCAGCAACCCCAGCAACAGAAACATCAGCCGCACCCCGAGGTATTCACCCGGCAGCAGCCCGGACCCCAGTTTGGTCAGCAGCGCCGTCACGAAGGGGATGTCGCTGTAGGCCAGGGCCAGTTGCCGCCCGGCCTGCCAGTAGAAGGCCTCATCCCCGAACAGCTGCAAACGCAGCGCCAGCGCCGCGCGCAACAGGACAATCAGCGCCAGCAGACCGAGGACGGGCCGAAAATCACGTTTTCCGGATGCGTTCATCTGGGAGCCAAAAACGGGCTCATGATCCCATGATCGGGTAATATAGTGTGTGCGGGAGCCTGGGGTGGGGTGCGGCCTGAGTTTACAGGCTATAGATGCTGCATACTGACACTACGTTGCCCACCAGCGGGGTTGCACCGCACACACAACAGCTCCATGCCGCCATGGCCGCTGTTGACGAGGTGGTAATCGGCAAAAAACACCAGGTTCGCCTGGCGTTCGCCTGCCTCCTGGCCGACGGCCATCTGCTCATCGAGGATCGCCCCGGTGTCGGCAAAACAACGCTCGCCCACGCGCTTGCCAGGGTGCTGGGGCTGTCTTTCCGCCGCATCCAGTTCACCAACGATATCCTGCCGGCCGACATCATCGGTGTCACGGTCTATAACCGCTCCAACGAATCCTTCGACTTTCACCCGGGCCCGGTATTCTCACACGTGCTGCTCGCCGATGAGATCAACCGCGCCACGCCCAAGACCCAGAGCGCGTTGCTCGAGGCCATGGGCGAGCATCAGGTCACGGTAGACGGACAAACACGTTCCCTGCCGGAACCCTTCTTTGTCATAGCGACACAGAATCCTATTGATTTCGCCGGGACGTTTCCGTTGCCGGATTCACAGCTGGATCGTTTTCTGGCGCGCCTGGAACTCGGGTATCCCGGGGCTGATGCGGAACGTGAGTTGCTCAAATCCAAAGACCGCCAACATCTTCTGAAATCCATCGAACCGAAACTGACGGTGGAACAATTCCGGGACCTCCAGGGCGCGGTGCTGAAAGTCAACGTATCCGATGCGCTGCTGGATTATCTGCAAGCCCTGATTCAATACAGCCGGGACAGCCAGTTGTTTTCCGCCGGTCTCTCGCCGCGCGCGGGACTGGCGCTGCAGCGCTTCGCCTGTGCCTGGGCGTTGCTCAACGACCGGGACCACTGCCTGCCCGAAGACGTACAGGCCGTCTTCCCCGGTGTGGCCGGACACCGCCTGCGCCCCATCGGCGGTCTCGACACGCCGAAATCAGAACTGGTTGACCAGCTTCTGAAAGACGTTCCGATCCCCTGACACCACGCGCATGTCTGTTTCCGCGCTGGCCGACCGCCCCACCCCCCCGCGTGGCGCAATGGAGTGGCTCGCCAGCCATGTTCTCAAACGCCGGGGCATCGAACGCTGTCCGGTGCATCTGCATCGCAAACGCATCTACATACTGCCGACACGCTTCGGCCTGTTTTTCGGGTTGGTGTTATTCATCATGCTCATCGGCTCGCTCAACTACAACAACAACCTCGGTCTGCTTCTGACTTTTCTTCTCGCCAGCCTGGCGCTCGTTTGCACTTTTCACACGGCGCGCAATCTCTATGACCTGGACATGACTCTGGTCCGGGCACAGCCCGTATTTGCCGGCGAAAGTGCGGAGTTCCACGTCCAGTTGCGCAACGCTTCCGGCTGGCCACGCCCTGCCATCGCCCTCGCAACCGGCCACAATCAGGCCGCGGCCAGCGACATCCCCGCGCGTGGCGAACAATCGTGGAGCCTGCGGGTACCGAGTCGAAAACGTGGCTGGCTGTACCCGGGAAGGCTGCGGGTTTCTACTTTCTATCCTCTGGGAATGTTTGAATCCTGGGCCTGGGTGGAACCGGACGCCTGGTGCCTCGTCTACCCGGCGCCCGAGGCCTGGAGTCCAGCCCCACCTCCGGGGCACGAGGAAGGCGAAGGACATTTCCTGTTGGACGAAGGTGAGGATTTCGCCGGTTTGCGTGACTACCGACCCGGTGACCCTTCCCGGCGTATCGCGTGGAAAGCTGTCGCGCACAGCGGCCGGCTGGTCACGAAGGAATATCTTCACACCGCGGGCCAGACACGCTGGCTCGACTGGGAGGCAACGGCCGGGCTGGAAACGGAAGCACGTTTGTCCCGCCTGTGTCGCTGGATACTCGAAGCTCACGCCCGCGGCGATCGTTACGGATTGCGTCTGCCGGGTATCGCGGTGGAACCCGCCTTGTCGAGCGATCATCGGGAACGCTGTCTCAGAGCCCTGGCCCTGTTTGACGAGGCTTGATTCGCCAGGAATAAACGACCCATGAAACGCCCCACCGAATACACGCGACCCGCAACGGTGACCTGGCTGGTGGTCGGGCTTTTTCTGGCCCTGTTGCCGCACTACCCCCGGTTGCCCCTGTGGGTCAGTCTGTTGTCCGCCTGCCTGGTGATATGGCGCGTGGGAGTGACCTGGTGGAACTGGCCGTTGGCCTCGGCGGTGGTGCGAATACCCCTCACGGTGTTCGCCAGCGTCGCCGTGTTCAGCCATTACGGCACCGTCTTCGGCCGCGACGCGGGCGTTGCGTTGTTCGTCACCATGTTGTCTCTCAAGCTGCTGGAAAGTTTCAGACGTCGCGATTTACTGTTGGTGGCCTCCTTGAGTTACTTCCTGATCGTCACCCACTTCTACTATTCTCAGAGCATCCCGGTGGCCCTGTACATGATCCTGCCACTCACGGCCACCACGGCCGCGCTCATCGACATGCAGGCGACCATAGCTGCGCCACCCTCGCTGCGGTGGCGGCAGGGGATCGTATTGCTCGCCCAGGCCGTGCCGCTGATGGTGATCATGTTCTTCATGTTCCCGCGGCTTGCCAACCCGTTCTGGAATTACGGCGGGTCGAGCGCAGAAATGCGAACGGGACTCGGCGACCGCATGTCACCGGGGAGTTTTACGGATCTCATCATTGATGATTCAACGGCGTTCCGGGTGAAGTTCCAGGGGGCCGTTCCCGGACAGAAAGACCTCTACTGGCGCGGACGCGTGCTGTGGGACTACGACGGCACCACCTGGAACACGGACTGGGTGCTGAGCCAGGGGATTCCACGCTTTGAAGGCACCGGGGAGCTGCTGCGTTACCGGGTAACCCTTGAACCTCATGACCGCCGCGTGTTGCTGGGCCTCGACCTGCCCGCGAAGAGACCGACCACCGGTCTTATCAACCAGGATTTTGAACTGTTCGCCAGGAAAGAAGTCACTGGCGTGCATTCCTACCTGATGGAGTCCTATACGGAATACATCGCTTCGCCGACACTGGATGCCGCCTATCGTCGGGCGGCCCTGCGTCTGCCGGACGATTACAACCCGCTCACGCTGGCTTTCGGGCGGCAACTGAGACGGCGATTCCCATCCGATGTGGACCTGATCCACTATGTGCTGACCCGGTTCAACGAACAGGAGTTCGTTTATTCCTTTACGCCCCCGTTGCTGGGACGCCACGCCGTGGACGAATTCCTGTTCGATACCCGGGAAGGCTTCTGCGAGCACTACGCCGGCGCCTTCGCGGTACTGTTGCGCGCCGCCAGGATACCGGCCCGGGTGGTGATCGGTTACCAGGGGGGTGTTTACAATCCGGCGGGCAACTATGTTCTGGTCCGCCATTCGGACGCCCATGCCTGGACTGAAGCGCATCTGGGCGAGCGCGGCTGGGTACGCTTCGACCCCACGGCAATGGTCGCCCCGGAACGGATCCGCCTCGGGTTATCGGCGGCCCTCCCTGAACCCCGCTCCCTGTTCAACCGCCCGTGGCTGCGGCCGCTCCGGCTGGGTTTTGACGCGATACAAAACGTCTGGAACGAATGGGTCGTCAGTTATGACTCTGAACGACGGCTGCAATTTTTCAACAGCATGGGACTGACGGAGACATCGACCCGCAATCTCACGATCGGCCTCGTCGTGCTGGCGACGCTGAGCGTTCTGGGTATCGCACTGATCACCCTTCGCCGGCTGGCGCATGGCAGCCTGGATCCGTTGGTCAAGCTCTATCAGCAGTTCGCCGCCAAACTGGCTCGCGCGGGTCTGAAAGCCCGGCGGCCCAACGAAGGTCCAATAGACTATGCCACCCGTGCACGGAAACGCTTTCCGGCCCAACGCGAGGACATTGATCGGATCACGGCGCTGTACACGGGATTGCGTTACGCTGAAGCCCTGCCGGACTCGGCCCTGGGCGATTTGCGCCTGGCGGTTCGGGCGCTGACAGTCAAAACATGACCAGGTTCCTGTTCATATTTGTCATGCTTGGGGGCATCCTGCTGCTGACGGCCTGCGCCAGCACGCCGGTGCCCCTGCGCGGCAAGTTCCCCCCGGTCACCCCGCTCGACGCCCAGCAGAACCCGCCGCGGGGCACGACGGTGCGCTGGGGCGGCGGCATCATCGCGGTGGAACCGGGAGCAAACGACACCTGTGTGGAGATCCTGGCGCGTCCCCTGGAAAGCTGGGCACGGCCACAGGCCACCACGGCAAACTTCGGCCGCTTCCTCGCCTGCACC
The DNA here is from genome assembly GCA_004357005.1 of Gammaproteobacteria bacterium. Lineage (GTDB taxonomy): Bacteria > Pseudomonadota > Gammaproteobacteria > SMWH01 > SMWH01 > SMWH01. Next base: position 868 of record SMWH01000093.1, on the reverse strand, counting down.
CGGGGTTTCCTGGACCCGGAAATATTCCGGAGGAACCGGGATATCACGATCGTGGGCCAGGTCACCGGGATAGAGCACCGGCCGGTGGGCGATTTCGATTACCCCTACCCCCGGGTCCGGGCCACGGAAATGTACCTGTGGGCGCCCCGGGTCCGGGTCTGGTCACCGTACTGGGGCCCGGGCTGGGGCCGATGGGGTTGGGGTCCGGGATGGGGCGGCTGGGGCCCGGGATGGGGTCACCGGGGTCCCTACCGGGGCTGGGGCGCCTGGGGCTGGTATTACCCGTACCCCTATCGCCGCTGGTAAGCGCCGACCCGGAAACGGGTACCCGTTCATTCCCGCTGAGAACAGTTCGTAGCCTGAAAATACCCGTTCATGACCCTGAGGACAGCCGCCGGCGCTGACGAGTGGAGGCGGCGTTTGCTGACATCCGCCAGCGCCCGGTTGCCGCTGCATCCCCGGAGTCTCCCGGTGAGACTGGCGGGCCATGGCAAGGACTGCCGAGCATCTCACGGCTCCAACAACCAGCTGTCGCCGGTAGAGTATGAAAGGCAGTACCTGGAACGGCTGGGAAGTGTCTAGAGAATTGGGGGCGATTCACATGTTCTTGCCCACGCCTAACTCCATGTACATCACTCTGGCCATGACTACCATCCCGTGCATGTTCGCCGACGTTCCCCGCAAGCAACGGGCTTTTATGGGTGGCCCCCGGCCATGACGACGGGACTACAGGATAGGCGCTAGGAGCGAACGAATTTGAGCAGTGGTGCGTAGTCGTGGTCATCTGCCGAGCGCAAAGCGGCGATGTAACGGGACCGCGTTTCACCGGGGTCGATGAGGTTTTCGCTACCCCAGCTAAAACGGTAGC
>SMWH01000092.1 GCA_004357005.1 Gammaproteobacteria bacterium | reverse complement strand
GGCCGGCGTGTTCCACTGGTGGTCAAGGTCGCGCCGGATCTGTTCCCTGAAGACATCGAAGCGATTTCCAGGGTGCTGCTGGATGTGGCCATCGATGGTCTCATCGCCACCAACACCACCGTTGACCGCCCCGAAGGGGTAACGCTGCCCGACGAACACGGGGGGCTGAGCGGGCGCCCGCTCTTCGGTCTGTCCACGGCGGTGTTGCGCACTTTTCACAAGCATCTGGGCGGACGGATTCCCATCATCGGCACCGGTGGGATTCTGAGCGGCCAGGACGCCATCGGGAAGATCGAGGAAGGCGCCTCGCTGGTGCAGTTCTATACCGGGTTGATCTACCGGGGTCCCGAACTCGTTTCTGAATGCGCCGGCGCCATCGCCCGACACCACCGTGACTGAGCACCCCGTCGTCCACGAGAACGTCTCCCTGAAGGCGCTCAATGGTTTCGGAATCGATGTCGCCGCGCGCTTTCTGGTCCGAATCGAATCCGTTGAGGAACTCCAGGCGGTCCTGGAAAACACCCAACTCCCTTCCCAACGTTTGATCCTGGGTGGCGGCAGCAATGTCCTGTTTCTTGGTGATTACGATGGGCTCGTGCTGCACGTGGCAATCAAAGGCCGCCAGTTCAGTTCTGAAGACGACGATTTTCGTTATGTCAGCGTGGGCGCCGGAGAGAATTGGCATGAACTCGTCCGTTGGACAGTGGAACAAGGCCTCGGTGGTCTCGAAAACCTTTCACTGATCCCCGGCAAGGCAGGCGCTGCCCCCATTCAGAATATCGGAGCCTACGGGGTTGAACTCAGCCAACGTTTTCATGAGTTGAGTGCCGTGCGCCTGGGCGATGGCGCAACCTCAACCATGGACGCAACCGCGTGCGAATTCAGTTATCGCGACAGCGTCTTCAAGGATCCCGCCACCAACGACCTGTTGATTGCTTCGCTGGTGCTGAAACTGCCGAAACGCTGGGAACCCGTCCTCGGATACCGGGGACTGGATGAGCAACTGAAGGAACTGGGTATTGAACAGCCCGATCCGCGCGCGATCAGTGATGCGGTGTGCACCCTCCGGAAGCACAAACTCCCGGATCCCGCGGTGCTGGGAAATGCCGGAAGTTTTTTCAAGAATCCCACGGTTGACCGGGACGCCTGGAACGAACTGCAAGCTGTGGAACCGAAAATCGTCGCCTTTCCAGAGCAGCAGGGGCAAATCAAGATCGCCGCGGCATCCCTGATCGAGCTGTGCGGGTGGAAGGGATACCGGGAAGGCGATGCCGGTGTCTCGGACAAACATGCCCTGATTCTCGTTAACCACGGTGACGCCACCGGCGCGCAGGTACATGCCTTGGCCCGCCGTATCCGCGACTCGGTGGAGGAGCGGTTTCATATCCGGCTGGAACCGGAGCCTGTTATCATCGGGGCCAAACCCACGTTCTGACCCGGAGAGGACCATGGCCAGCGCTTCAGCACGACATATTCTGGTGCCCAGCAGGGAGTCCGCCGACGACCTCAAGGCGCAAATCGACAACGGCGCCGATTTTGCGGATATTGCCCGGGAACATTCTCAGTGTCCCTCAGCCAAACAGGGTGGCGAACTCGGGACTTTCGGACCGGGCCAGATGGTGCCGGAGTTTGACCAGGTGGTTTTCAAAGAAGCAGTCGGAAAGGTGCACGGCCCCATCCAGACCCAGTTCGGCTTTCATCTCGTGGAGATAACAGAACGGCACGACTAACCGCGCCGCATGATGGGGTTGATGGAACCGCTGCATCCAAAGTTCCTGATCTTCTACGCATACTTGCTCTCGGTCCTGTATGTACATTTCCGTGGACGCGTGCGTCATCCGCTGTACCGGGATTTCACCGACTATTGCAACCTGTTCGCACCTTATAACGCGCTGGTTTACTTCTTTTCCGCGGTTCCCAACAAACCGCTGGTAGACATCGCGTATTTTCCGGAACTCGGCAAGGTTACGGACAACTGGGAGACGATCCGGGACGAGGCGTGGACGCTATACAAAGCCGGCAAGATACGGCCATCACCACGCTACGACGACGCCGGATTCAACTCCTTCTTCAAAAATGGCTGGGGGCGCTTCTATCTCCGCTGGTACCGGGATTTTCTTCCATCCGCCAGGTCTGAATGCCCGAAAACCGTCGAGATTCTCGCCGGTGTGCCGATTGTGCGGGGCGCCATGTTCGCGCTTCTCCCCCCGGGCGCAAAACTGGGCCTCCACAGGGATCCTTACGCGGGCTCCCTGCGGTATCACCTGGGTCTGATCACGCCCAACTCCGAGCAATGTCGGATCCATATCGACGACCAGGCCTATCACTGGCGTGACGGGGAAGCGGTCGTTTTCGACGAGACCTATCTGCATCAGGCCGTCAACGACACCGACCAGGACAGGATCATTCTGTTCTGCGATGTGGAACGCCCGTTGAAAACCCCCGTTGCCCGCGCGATCAACCGCATGATGGCCTGGGCGGTCGTGGGAGCCGCGGCATCCCGCAACGTCGCCACTGAACCGGTGGGTTGGATCAATCGGGTATTCGATCGCGTGTACCGTTTTCGACTCGGCATAAAACGGATCAAGCGATGGAACAGGAAGCTGTATTACGCACTCAAGACCGTCGCGCTTCTGGGGATCGTCTACCTGATCTTCTTTTTCTGAACAATGTGGTACGTCTATATTCTGGAATGTGCCGATCACACCTTTTATACGGGCATCACAACAAACCTCGACGAGCGCTTGAGAGAGCACAATGAGGGAAACGGAGCTCGCTACACGCGCGGACGCCGCCCGCTACGGCTCGTCTATAGTGAAGATGCGAGGGACCGCAGCGAGGCTCAGAGCCACGAATACCGGATCAAGCAGTTATCGCGCAAAGAAAAAAGCCGCCTGATCGCAGGCGGGTCTTGAAGGAATCGCGGCTGGAAAGCCGCTCCTACAAAGCCGCTCCTACAAAAGCCGCTCCTGCAATTCTAGAAGGCGCTGGCGCCGGTGACGGCCTTGCCCACAATGAGTTCGTGGACGGTTTCCGTGCCTTCGTAAGTGATCACGCTTTCCAGGTTCAGCATATGACGGATCGGGCAGTATTCCGTCGTGATCCCGCTGGCGCCGAGAATATCCCGGGCATCCCGGGAGATATCCAGCGCCATGCGCACGTTGTTCCACTTGGCCATACTCACCTGATCCGGTTTCATCTTCCCGGCGTCCTTGAGTTTCCCGAGACGCAGTGACAGGAGCCGCGCCAGGGTGATGCGACGGGCCATATCCGCGAGGCGCCGCTGAATCGTCTGGGTTTCAGCCAGGGGCCGGTCGAACAACACACGATTCTTGCTGAACTCGTTGGCTTCATCGAAGCAGGCGATCGCCGCCCCGATCGCGCCCCAGCTAATGCCATAGCGCGCCTGGCTGAGACATCCCAGGGGTCCCTTGAGCCCTTCCGCCCCGGGAAGCCGGTTCTCCTCTGGAATCCGTACATTGTCGAGATAGAGTTCCGAGGTGATGGACGCGCGCAGGGACATTTTCCGGAGGATGTCACGGGTCTCATAGCCCTTCGTGCCCTTCTCGACCAGAAACCCTCGAATTCCCTCGTCAGTCCGGGCCCAGATCACCGCGACATCGGCAATGCTGCCATTGGTGATCCACATCTTGGAACCATTGATCACCCAGTCGCCGCCGTCCTTTTTGGCGTGGGTTCTCATGTTCGCCGGGTCCGATCCACCCTGGGATTCGGTCAACCCGAAACAGCCGATGGCTTCGGCCCGGTGCAGCGCCGGTAACCAGCGGCGTTTCTGCTCTTCCGTGCCATAAGCCCAGATCGGCCACATGACCAGCGAACTCTGTACCGAAACGAAACTGCGCAAGCCTGAATCGCCGCGTTCCAGCTCCTGGCAGATCAGCCCGTAACAGATAGCGTTGAGCCCGGGGCAATCATAGCCCTCGATGCTCGAACCCAGCACGCCCAGTTCGGCGAGCCCGGGTATCAGTTCATTGGGAAAACGATGTTCCTCAAAAGCATCCGGGATCACCGGCAGCGCCTGTTCATCCACGAACCGGGCCACCGTATCGCGCACCATGCGTTCCTCTTCCGAAAACTCGGAGTCGAGGTCAAAAAAATCGTTGGGTTTAATGCTCATTCCCTGCTCTCCCACACCCGGCCGACCCGGGGCGAAGCCGCGTATCTTACCGATCCGTCGGCTCGTTGGCGACACCGTGAGGCACATGCCCGGTGGCCACGTAATCCGTCGCGGTTTCCAGATGGCCGCGCTGGTCATCGAAGAAGATGTCGGCGCCAAAAGCCCTGAGAAAGGGCCCCTTGGGCCGCCCACCCAGAAAAATGGCCTCATCAATACGGATACCCCAGGTTCGCAGGGTCAGGATGGCCCGCTTGTGGGCCGGCGCCGCCCGGGCCGTCACCAGTGCCGTGCGGATCGGAGAGTCATCCGGCGGATAGGATGCCTGGATCCGGTGCAATCTTTCCAGAAACGGCTTGAACGGGCCTCCCTGCAGCGGGGTTTCCGCCTGTTCCGCCTCGTCACGGCTGAATTCCGCCAGCCCGCGCTTCTGGTATACCTGTTCGGCTTCGTCGGAAAAAAGCACCGCGTCCCCGTCGAAGGCGATGCGCAACTGGGGCAGATGCCCGAACCTGGGCGTCGAAGGCAGGATCGTCGCGGCTGCGAACCCGGCTTCGAGGGCGCGAATGACATCGTCGCTATGGGTGGACAAGAACAGGTGGGCGCCAAAAGCGGGTATATAACCGTAGGGCGTGCGCCCGTTGGTGAACGCGGCCCTGGAAATATCCAGTCCGTGGTATTGAATGGAGTTGAAGATCCTCAAGCCCGTGTCCCCGCTGTTGCGGGAGAGCAAAATCACTTCTACCTGGTTCAACTTGTCACCTTCGTTGAGTCGCAGCAGTTTTTGCACCAGGGGAAAAGCCATACCCGGGTCCAACGGATCATTTTCGTGTTCAATTTGATAACGGGCGTAGGCCTCCACACCCTGTTCTTCGAAAATCCGGTGGCTCTCGTCCAGATCGAACAGCGCCCGGGAAGAGAT
>SMWH01000091.1 GCA_004357005.1 Gammaproteobacteria bacterium | reverse complement strand
GCTTATTGACGAGAACGCCATTTTTACGTCCGGCGCCCCGTTACGCGGTCGCGCGGCGATTGGCGAAGGCTGGAAAGGGTTTTTCACCGAAGACGGACCCACCCTGGTCTGGGAACCCACCAGCGCCGAGGTTCGCCCGGGCGGAGACATCGGCGTCACCCACGGGCCCTATGAGCTGAGCTCAAAAAACGAGGGTGGTGTAACGCACACAGGACAGGGAATGTTTTTCTCGGTCTGGGAACGCCAGGACGACGGGTCCTGGAAGATCATTTTCGACTCGGGCACGCCCCCGACCCCCGTCGAAAACAAATAAATGGGATTAAATGGGGACGGTACACATTTAAACTAAATGTGTGCTGTCCCCATTGTCAGGTGCGGTTGGCGCGTTCGGCCAGCATTTCCCGGACTTCTTCCCGCAGGCGGACTTCTTCGCGCTGGTATTCGTTGAGTTTGGAACGGATCGCGGGGTCAGCAATCAGATCCACCATCGCCGGGTGGGTGTACTCCAATCGCCAATCCAGATTCCGGGCCACACCCTGGTCCAGATGCTCGAGGGCCGCCTTCCGCGCTCCCTCGGCATCCCCGGAAAAATAGGCCTCCCACATGACGATGCCCGGATCGCTGCGCCAGTCGAATCCGGCCGCATCCATCATGGCAAACAGCGCATTGGTCTTGGCGATAGCGTCCGAGTCATCTTCAGACAGCATGCTGAACGTCGGCAGGAGAAGCCAGCGCGCATTGAGGGATTTGCTCGATGACGGGGGTTGATCGTATGCGGTGGTACCCGGGTAAGCGCTTTCAACAAAATCCACGGCTTCCTGATAATGCCCCTGGTCGCCCATCAGGTTGAGATAGAGTTTCATCGTACTGGACCACCCGCCCTGCCGTTCGTCGATGTCGTCCTCGATCAACCCACGGGCCAGTTCCAGCGCCTGTTGTTCATCCCCCCCGGCCCAGGCCCTGAGTGGTTGCAGCGACCGGACCAGGCCCTCCGTTGGAGCAATCGCCTCCGCCCGCCGACGGAACTCGTCGGCCTCTTCGGGCAACCCGATGTAATACAGCCGCTGGGCAATTTTCGAAGGCAGTTCATGATCCTTGGGATCGACATTCGACGCCTGGATGTTCCAGTCTATGCCTTCCGCCAGCCGTCCTTGTCGCCGTAGAACCCCCCCTAGACGAGTGTAAATATTCGGATTGTCCGGGGCCAGTTCCAGGGCACGGTGGAGGACTTCTTCGGCTTCCTCGAACTGATCATCACCGCTTAATACATCGGCCAGGGTCTCGTGTGCTCGTGCATTCAGCGGATCGATCTCCAGCGTGCCCCTGATTACGGCGATCGCCCCTTCCGTGTCACCCTGGAAACCCAGCAACCGGGCCAGCCATCCCCGGAACATGGGCTCGTTGGGCAGCTTCGCCACGAGGTCCTTGAGCGGCTCGCTCATGCCCAGGAACGCTGCGAGATCACCCCCCTCGACCGCTCGCTGACCCTCGATGAGCAGAAGGATGCCCCCGGCGGTGAGATCGTCCGGGCGATCGGCAAGCACCTGCCCGGCCAATGCTTCCGCCCTGCTCCAACCTTTTTCATCTTCAATGGCACCGGTGTTTACCTGGTTGAGATAGGTGCGTGCGAGCGCCAGCTTGGCGTCGAGGAACCCCGGATCCTGGGCCAGGGCATCCTTGAACAAGCCCTCGGCTTCCGACAGGGAACCGTAGGAAAATATGGCGTTTTGGGTAAGGCCTTGCAGATACAGGTCATAGGCACTCAGGTCTTGTGTCGCCACGCCGATGAGAGCATCGGGTTGCTCAATCAGCAGAGTTGCGGACAACGCGCTGACCACCTTGGTGGCGATTTCGTCCTGGATGGCGAAGATGTCGTCCAGGGTGCGGTCAAAGCTATCCGACCACAGGTGTGTGCCGTCGATTGAGTCAATGAGCTGCGCGGTGATGCGTACGCGGTCCCCAGAACGTTGCACACTGCCTTCGAGCACGGCGGTTACCCCCAGTTGCGCGGCGATCTCCCGGATATCCACGTCCTTGCCCTTGAAGGCGAACGACGATGTGCGCGCGGCCACCTTCAGGTTCGGTACCTGGGCCAGCATGTGCAGCAGGGTTTCGGTCAGACCGTCGGAGAAATACTCATTTTCTTTATTGCCGGACATGTTCACGAAAGGCAATACGGCCACAGAAGGATTGCCGGTTTCCGTGACGGTCTGTGCCACGGGTTCGGTCGGAGCCTTGCCGATGCCGATAAATTTGTCGGCGAAAAAAAGCGCGGTCACCACGACCAGCGCGCCCAGGGTCAGGTAATCCAATTTGCGTGCCGTGTGCTGGGTGATGGAACCATCCCGCGCGACCTCGGACTCGCGTTTGATGCCCTCGGGGGTGAGTTCGTAGATCCAGGAGAAGACAAGCGCCGGGAGAAGCCCCAGGATCAGGAAGGCGATCAGCAGCTTGGTGGCCCACTCCGGCACGGCCAGGGCCTCGAACAGGACGTCGGAAACCTGCAGCAGCAGCCACGAAATGACCAGGTAGGCTGCTGCTACCCGGACGACATTGCGGCGTTTCAGTTCAGCGAAGAACGACATGCGTCATCCTGCGTTTGGACCGCGCACATCTTAGCACCGGGTCCGGTCAGTCCGGGTTCACCAGGGCGAGGATACGCGCGGTGGTTTCTTCAACGACATCCGCGGGCGCGGTGCACCAGCGCTCGGCGTTGCGCGCCCGCCAGTCCAGGTTCCTGATCTGATCGGCCAGCACGGCGCCATCGGCTTCCACCTCTTCCGGAAGCTCGACTTCAAAGGGATAGCCTTTGACGACAGAAGTGATGGGACAAAACAGTGCCAGTCCGACTTTGCGGTTATAAGCGCTCGGGGAGATCACCAGCGCCGGGCGCCGCCCGCGTTGTTCGTGGTTCGCGTGCGGGTTGAAATGCAGCCACACGATATCGCCGCGCTCGGCGACCCAGGCAACCGCCACTACCAGACCTCGCCGCCTTGTCCATCGCCGGTCTCGACCTCCCCGTGAATGTTCTCGGCACTGACCCCGTCCAAGAGTTCATCAAGCCGATAGCGACGCGGCCGGCTTAGTTTCACGACCAGGTCGCCGTTCTCCACTGCCACATCCACCACGGAACCCGCCTCCACACCGGCCTCAGTGGCGCAGGACTGGGGAATTCTCAACCCCAGGCTGTTCCCCATTTCTGGATCCTCGTCTGCATGACCGCCCCTCAATGAGGTACATTTGTATATACGTTGATAAGTCATTGTTATCAATGGGAAAAATTCTACTCTTGGCGCAGGAAAGCGCCGCGACAAACCCGGCCCGGTGCCCGTTCATTCCCTGGGAGGACAGTTCATACCCCCTGGGGACCCGTTCATTCCCTATATGGACAGTTCATGGCATTATCTGCCAAATGACAGCTACCACCCGGGTCCTGATTCATCTGCCGGACAGCCGCATTCCGCTGGAACCCGAAGAGGTCTTTTTTCTCGAGGCCATCGGCGACGAGACCGAAGTCCGCACCCGGGGCAGCCGGCGTCTCCGGGATGTCCGCTCACTGGGGGAACTGGTCCGCCGCTTTCCCCCGGGGCTGTTCGTGCTGGTACACCGCTCCTACGCCGTCAACGTCGATCGCGTAGCGGAAGTGCGGCGGCGCGCGACGGGCCGTGACTGGGAAGTAAAGCTCGAGCCCCCGGTCAACCGCATCCTGCCCATCGGCCGGACCCATTTGGCGGATCTGTGGGCCGCCTACGGCGACGAATGAGCGCTGACAGTCTCTCCAACGCGGCGAGGCACCGCCGGGAAATCCGTATACTGTCCCCGGTTTTGTGGCCCCGGTTTTTTTGGCTTAGAGGCTGATTGCCCATGTCGTTTTTCTCGGAACTGCACCGGCGCAACGTGTTCCGCGTGGCCGCGGCCTACGTGATCATCTCATGGCTGCTGATCCAGGCGGCGGACATCCTGTTGCCCACCTTCGGCGCGCCGGAGTGGGTGCTCAAGGTGATGGTGCTGTTCATCGCCCTGGGTTTCATCCCGGCGATGATCTTTTCCTGGATCTACGAACTCACCCCCGAGGGCATCAAGCGAGAATCCGCGATTGCCGCGGACAAATCCATCGCCCACCACACGGGCAAGCGGCTGGACTTCATCACCCTCGCGGCGTTGGTCGGCGTGGTGGTATTCGTTTTCGTTGAACGGAACATGGACACGGAGGGCGCCGGGGACATGGCCGGGTTGCGCGGGAAAGCGGTGCAATCCATGGTCCGGGACGATTCGGAGCGCGATCGTTCCGTGGCGATCCTGCCCTTTACCACCCGCAGCAGAAACGAAGACGATGCCTTTTTCGCCGATGGCATCCACGACGATCTCCTGACGCTGCTCGCCAAGATCGGGTCCCTCAAGGTTATCTCGCGCACCTCGGTGATGGAATACCGGGATACCACGAAAAAGATCCCCGAAATCGCACGGGAACTGAACGTGGCCAACATCCTGGAGGGCAGCGTACAACGCTCAGGGAAATACGTGCGCATCAACGCCCAGTTGATCGACGCCGAGACCGATGAACACTTGTGGGCGGAGATCTTCGATCGGGAACTCACCGTCGAGAACCTGTTTCAGGTCCAGCTCGAGATTGCCCGCGCCATCGCCAACGCGCTCCAAACCGAACTGAGCCCCGAGGAACAGGCCCGGTTGGAAAAACCCTTGACCCACGACCTCCAGGCCTATGAGTCCTACAAACGCGCTGTCTATCAGCTCGACGTGCTGGGCTACGAGGATCTGAACCGTGCCTTCAAGGAACTCGAGTTCGCGTTGAAACGTGATCCGGAATTCGCCGCGGCCTGGGCGGAACTGGCCCGGGCGCACATGAGCCAGTATTGGTTCCGGGACTCGGACCCGAAGAACCGGGATCTGGCCTGGGAAGCCATTCAGAAAGGCCGGGCCATCGATCCGGATCTGGCGCAGTTGGACATCGCCGAGGGCTATTACTGGTACTGGGGCCACCGTAACTACGACCGTGCCCTGGAGGCGCTGTCGCGAGCCGCCGAAAAGCTGCCCAACAACGGTGATCTTTACGCCGTGATGGCCTGGGCGCAACGGCGCGCCGGGAAGTTCGAAGAGGCCTTGGAACACGTCTTCATGGCCTATGATCGCGACCCGCGCAACGCCCTCATCGTTGCTTCCGTCGGTGAGATCTACATGCGGCTGGGTGATTACGAAACTGCCGGACAGTACATCGACGAGTCATTGGAGATCCGGGCGAACGATGGTTATGCGATCGGTTTAAAAGCAAATATCGCGCTGGAAACAGGAAGCGGCCTCGATGTGTATCGGAATATCGTGGAGAACGCGAATCTTTTCGATGTTACTACAGTACAGAACACATGGTGGGCCTACGTGGCCAGTGGGGATTACGAACAAGCACTCGAGCACGCGGACTTCGGCGAGTTCGAGGAAACCGTCAGCAACGGGCTGTATCCGGCCCCGATGTTGCGCGGCTTGACCCACCTTTACGCCGGCGACGAACAATCCGCTCGCGCCGAATTCGAACAGGCCCGCGCGCAACTGGAAGCGCGGCTGAGGGATGAACCGGACAACGCCATCGTTTACCGGGCATTGTGCATCGTCAACGGTGGGCTGGGTCTCACCGGGGAAACCATCCACGCCTGCGACGCCGCGATTGAATTCGCCGTGCCCGACGCGATTCGAATGGGCCTCAACCGCTCCGATGTTGCCCGTGGATTGGCACTGGCCGGGGAAACCGACCGCGCCCTGGACATGATCGAGTTGTATTTGCGCGAACCCGGTGGCCCGGGTCCCCGGCGAACCGCGCTGGAACCCGCCTTCCGCGATCTTCGCGAGCACCCGCGTTTCAGGGAACTCACCGGTCTGTAGGAACGGCTTTCCAACCGCGGTTCCCTCGGCAGTAGTTATGTGTAGGAACGGCATTTTACGCGACAGATCATGAATCAAGGTGGAAAACGGGCTCTGACCCCTTTGTTCTGATGACACTACTGGCAAATTTCTGGTCTGAGCTAAGACGCCGACGCGTGTTCCGCGTAGCGATCGCCTATGGGGCCATCGCGTGGTTGCTGATTGAAATTGCGTCTGTCGTCGTTCCGGAACTCATGCTGCCCGAGTGGTTTACCCGGGGAATCATTGTCGTCCTTTTCCTCGGCTTGCCCGTCGCTCTGGTGCTGGCGTGGGCTTTCGATGTCACGCCTGGAGGCGTGCGCCGGACTCCCACACGCGGCAAGAAAACAAAGGCTGCGCCTCCGGAACCCGCAAAATCTCATCCGGGTTTCATTGGTTTCGTCGCCGGGATCCTGGTGACCGCCGCCGCGCTGTATTTCTGGCAACGCTTCGACACACCGAGCGTCGATCCTTCGACCGAACTGCTACCGCAACTGGACCAGCTCATCGCCGAAGGTAGCTACGCCGAAGCTTACGAACTGGCGGTGCAGGCCGAACCGGACCTGGATGATCCAACCGCCCTGGATGCGTACTGGCCG
>SMWH01000090.1 GCA_004357005.1 Gammaproteobacteria bacterium | reverse complement strand
GCGTGCCGGTCCTTCAGACCCGAATAGCTCACGAAGCGGGGAGCGACGCCGGCGAAGCGCGCGAGTTGCCCGGCCACCCAATGGGTATTGGAATCGCGTTTTTCCACCTGCAGCAGCCAATGCTCGCCCTCACCATCCGGCGCGAACCCCAGTTGCTCATCCACCTGAAAATCGTCCGTCTCGACGCGCAGCCGACCGGAGACGACGGGCCCACCGTGGGCGCGGGGCCACACGCGAGTCAGCCCCGATCGCTGAGTAGAACGACGGCGTGGGCGGCGATGCCCTCACCCCGGCCGGTATAACCCAACCCGTCCGTCGTGGTGGCCTTCACGCTCACGTGGTTTTTTTCCATCTCGAGCGTGGCGGCGATAACAGCCTGCATCGCTTCCACGTGAGTGGACAGGCGCGGCGCCTGACAGATCACCGTGACATCCAGGTTGGAGACGCGCAGATTTTGCGCCGATACCAGACCGAAAACATGTTCAAGCATTTGAACGCTGTCCGCGTTATGCCAGCGATCATCATCGGAGGGAAAGTGCTTGCCCAGATCCCCCAGGCTGGCGGCGCCGAGCATGGCGTCGCAAATAGCGTGCAACACCACGTCCCCGTCCGAATGGGCCTCGATACCCCGTTCGAAGGGAATATCAACGCCACCGAGGCGAATGCTGCTCCCCTCGCCGAAACGGTGCGCGTCGATGCCCTGACCAATACGCATGGCTTACTCCGTGGCCTGTTCCGTAGCTTGCCGGTCGAGATAGTACTCCGCCAGCGTCAGATCGTCAGGAAAGGTCACTTTCAGATTATCGGTGGATCCTTCCACAAACACCGGCATTTTCCCGATCGCCTCCATGGCGCCGGCTTCATCGCTTACCGGGCCACAACCAGCCAGCGCCCTGCTCAGAACGCCGCGACGGAACATCTGGGGAGTCTGCGCGTGCCAGATCGGGTCGCGATCGAGCGTGCCCAGAACCGTGTGCGATGCATCCACGGTCTTGAGGGTGTCCCGCGCCGGCACACCGAGAACGGCGCCCACCGGATGCCCCCAGCCCTCTTCCAGGAGACGCGTGATGTGTTCGTGCCGTACACAGGGTCGCGCGGCATCGTGCACCAGCACCCAGTCGTCCTTGGCGACGCTGTCGGGCAGGACATCGAGTCCGTTGCGTACCGACAACCATCGTTCGCTGCCCCCGACGGTGCTGATCACAGGTTTTCCCTCACACACATCCAGCCCGGGCCAGAGCTCATCGGTACGGTGAATAACCACCACGAGTCCGGCCACCCGGGGATGGCTGGCCAGGCGCGAAAGAGTGCGCAACAGAAGCGGTTGCCCCCCCAGCAGGCGATATTGTTTGGAAACGCCACCGCCGAAACGCAGACTGCCTCCCGCGGCGGGGACCACAACCCAGACCTGTGGCGCGGCGGATTCAGTCACCGGCTTCTTCGCCGCCAGCTTCGTCGGCGGCCCCGGTTTCGTCAACGATGGCTTCGTCAATCACCGCTTCGTCCACGAGCCGGGGATCGTCCTCGATCACCTGGTAAAAGGTTTCGTCTTCGCGGACCATTCCCAAATCCGTGCGCGCTCGTTCCTCGATCGCATCCTGGCCTTCCTTCAGATCCTCGACTTCCGCCATCAGGGCCTGGTTGCGCTGTTCGAGACTGCGATTTTTCCCGGTCTGCAATTCCACGGCCCGTTCCAGTTCCCGCACGTCCTGAACGCCCCCGTTTCCAAGCCATAGCTTGACCTGGAGCAGAACCAGCAAGACGAACAGAATCAGTGCAAACCAGCGCATGGCATAAGACCTGGCCTGCCCTCAGTGTGCGACACGATGCAGCGCCGACCTGCCGGCATATCGAGCTGCCGTACCCAGCGACTCCTCAATGCGCAGCAACTGGTTGTACTTGGCGATACGGTCCGACCGCGACAGCGACCCGGTTTTTATTTGCCCGGCGTTGGTGGCAACGGCCAGATCGGCAATGGTGGTGTCCTCGGTTTCCCCCGAGCGATGGGAAATCACCACGCCATAGTCCGCGTCCTGCGCCATCTTTATCGCGTCCAGGGTTTCGCTCAAGGTGCCGATCTGGTTCAATTTGATGAGGATGGCATTCGCGATCCCGTCGTCGATACCCCGTTTCAGGATCTGTGTATCGGTGACGAACACATCGTCGCCCACGAGCTGGACCCTGTCTCCTATTTTTTCGGTCAGGATTTTCCAGCCTTCCCAGTCGTCCTCGGCCATTCCATCTTCCACAGAAATGATGGGGTACTGGTCCACCCATTGAGCCAGGTAATCCGCGAAACCCGCTGCATCGAACTGCCGCCCCTCGGATACCAGGTCGTAGACGCCGTCCTTGTAAAACTCCGAACTGGCCACATCCAGCGCCAGGCACACATCGTCTCCGGCGTTGAACCCCGCCTTTTCGATCGCTTCGAGGACGACTTCCACCGCTGCCTCGTTGGAGGGCAGATCCGGCGCGAACCCTCCCTCGTCTCCAACACCGGTGTTCAGACCCCGGCTTTTGAGCACCGCGTGCAAGGTGTGAAAGATCTCCGCCCCATAGCGCAAGGCCTCGGCAAAGCTCGAAGCGCCCACGGGCAACACCATGAACTCCTGCATATCGACACTGTTATCCGCGTGCGCGCCGCCGTTGAGAATGTTCATCATGGGCAAAGGCAACACGACGCCGTTGCCCTCACCGAGGTAGGCATACAACGGCTCACCGCGCTCCGCCGCCGCCGCATGGGCCGCCGCCACGGAAACGGACAACAAGGCGTTGGCGCCCAGACGTCCCTTGTTGGACGTTCCATCCAGAGCGATCAGTTTGTCATCCAGTCCGCGCTGATCGAACACATCCGCTCCCATCAGCGCATCGCGGATTTCGGTCCTGACGTTACGCACGGCATCGCGAACGCCCTTGCCCCCATAACGGTCTTTGTCCCCGTCGCGCAGTTCCACAGCCTCCCGCGCACCCGTGGAGGCGCCGGACGGCACCGCCGCCCGGCCCATGGTTCCCGAATCCAGCGTGATCTCTGCTTCCAGGGTGGGATTGCCGCGCGAATCCATGATTTCGCGTGCGTGTACTTCAACAATTGTTGCCATCCGGGGCTCCTTCGGGAAGGAATCGCGCCACGAATGGCGCTCCTGCAAGGATTATTCGCGGCTGGAAAGCCGCTCCTACAAAGCCGTTCCTGCAAAAACCATTCGCGGCTGGAAAGCCGCTCCTGCACGTAGGAGCGCCATTCGTGGCGCGATTCCTTACAACGTGGCTTCGGCGAAGCCGCGTGATTTCGTCACGGCATCCAGTTCTTTCAAGGTACCCAGCAGTTCTTCCATCCGCGACAGGGGCCACGCATTGGGACCATCACTGAGGGCCTTGTCCGGGTCCGGATGGGTTTCCATGAACACGCCCGAAACACCTACCGCGATCGCCGCGCGGGCCAGCACGGGCACGTGTTCCCGCTGACCGCCCGATACGCTGCCCTGCCCGCCAGGCAGCTGAACCGAGTGAGTCGCGTCGAACACGACCGGACATCCGGTGGATCGCATCACCGCGAGTGAACGCATGTCCGATACCAGGTTGTTGTAACCGAAGGACGCGCCACGCTCGCAGACCATGATCTGGTCGTTACCGGCCTCATGCGCCTTGTCCACCACGTTTTGCATATCCCATGGAGCAAGAAACTGGCCTTTTTTGATATTCACCGGTTTACCCTGGCGCGCCACGTTCTGAATGAAATTGGTCTGCCGGACCAGAAATGCCGGTGTCTGCAATACGTCAACGACCGCCGCCACATCCGCCAACGGCGTGTCCTCGTGAACATCAGTCAAAACCGGCACGCCGATATCGCTGCGAACTTTCTCCAGGATCCGCAGGCCTTCTTCGATTCCGGGACCGCGGTAACTCCGGGTGGAGGAACGGTTCGCTTTGTCGAAAGAAGACTTGTAGATAAAGGGGATGCCCAGCCTGGAAGTGATCTCCTTGAGTTGCGCGGCTGTCTCCATCGCCAACTCTTCACTTTCGATCACACACGGGCCGGCAATGAGAAAAAACGGCTGGTCAAGGCCCACCTCGAAGTCACACAGTTTCACGCGTTGACGACCTCCTGGCTCGCTCTGTCCCTGTAGGCGACCGCCGCACGCACAAAGCCGGAAAACAGGCTATGCCCGTCACGCGGACTGGAAGTGAATTCGGGATGGAACTGGCAGGCGACGAACCACGGATGATCGGGCAGTTCGATCATTTCCACGAGCGCTCCGTCCGCTGATTTGCCGGAAATCGCCATTCCCGCAGCCTGCAATTGTTCGAGGTAATTGTTGTTGAACTCATAACGGTGCCGATGTCTTTCCAGGACAACGTCCTGACCGTACAGTTCCCGGGCCAGGGTCCCGGCAACCAGATGGCATTCCTGGGCCCCCAGACGCATGGTGCCGCCCCTGTCCGAGTTCTCATCCCTGTGTTCTACCGTGCCACCCGAATCCATCCATTCCGTGATCAACGCGATCACCGGGTGCGGCGTGTCCCGTGCTATTTCGGTACTGTGCGCGCCCTCGAGACCCGCCGCGTTGCGTGAGAACTCCACCACGGCGACCTGCAACCCGAGGCAGATCCCAAGATAGGGTATACCGTTTTCCCGCGCGTAACCCGCCGCCATGATCTTGCCTTCGTATCCGCGTTTGCCAAAACCACCGGGAACGAGGATCGCGTCCGCGTCGGCCAGGCAATCGGTGCCTTCCTCTTCGATGCGCTCGGCTTCCACATAAAGAATGTTCACCCCGGTACCGGTTATCACACCGCCCTGAACCAGCGCTTCATTGAGTGACTTGTAGGCATCGGTCAGGTCCACGTACTTGCCGACCATTGCGATATTGACCACACCCTTGACCCTTTTCCGTGCCGCGAGGACATCCTCCCACTCGCGCAAATCGGCCGGCCCCGTTTCGAGTCCCAGTTTTTCCACGACGATGTCATCGAGACCCTGTTCGTGAAGGAACACCGGCAAACCGTAGATATCGTCGAGATCAACGGCGGAAATCACCGCGCGCTCCTCAACGTTGGTGAACAGAGCGATTTTCTGGCGTTGCTCTGTAGGCAGCGGTTTTTCACAACGGCACAACAACACATCCGGTTGTATACCGATGGAACGCAATTCCTTGACCGAGTGCTGCGTCGGCTTCGTCTTGATCTCCCCGGAAGTTTTCAGATAGGGGACCAGGGTGAGGTGAATATAGATCGCACCATGGCCTTCTTCGATCCCGAGTTGGCGAATGGCTTCCAGAAAAGGCAGGGATTCGATGTCACCCACCGTGCCACCGATTTCCACCATGGCCACATCAAATCCCTTCGTGCCTTCCCTTACCACAAATTTGATCTCGTCGGTAATGTGCGGGATGACCTGTACTGTGCCGCCACGAAAATCGCCCCGACGCTCCTTGCGGATGACGCGCTCGTAGATCTGTCCGGAAGTGAAGTTGTTGTCGCGTTTCATCCGCGTACGAACGAAACGTTCATAGTGTCCAAGATCCAGATCGGTCTCTGCACCGTCTTCCGTGACAAAAACTTCGCCATGCTGGAAGGGACTCATGGTGCCGGGATCCACATTGATATAGGGATCCAGTTTGACCATGGTCACACTGAGGCCTCTGGCCTCCAGGAGGGCGCCCAGAGAAGCGGAAGCAATGCCTTTCCCCAGCGACGAAACAACACCACCGGTAACAAACACAAACGACGTCATCTGAACTCCCGTTCCGGGTTGGGCCGCCAAAAGCGGTCTTTGAACGGGATTACAGTCTATAGAAAGCCTCGACGGCCCACAATCATTTGGAGCGATCGCGTGGAGGGATCGCGGCTATCGCGCCACGAATGGCGCTCCTGCCGGCAGGAGGAGCGGCTTTCCAGCCGCGATTCCGCCCGGACCCGCCCGACCCGCCCGACCCGCCGCCATCGCGCTACGCACGGCGCTCCCGCACGAGGATTGGCACAAGCGATTCCGCCGCCGGGGATCAGCAGCCGGGCTTCAGGGGTTTCCAGGCGAACCGCAGGGTCCCGTCATTCGTCAGCAACCGGGTGTCCACCGGTATCCGGCCCCGGATTCCCTGAGTTCTTCCGAGAACTCCCCGCTCATCCACAGGTCGGCAACCGCCAGCAGGCGGTCCCGGCGCCGGATCAGCGGCATTCGTTCCCTTTGCCAGGGCGGGACGCCGGCTTCCTGGAACAGGGTTTTCAACTCCCGGGTATGGCGACCTCCCTCCGGGCGCAAACGCTCTCCTCCCTGGCGAAAACCCACTTCGACGGGCTCATCCAGCGCCCGGCCGGTAGCCACCAGCACACCGGCGGACCCCGGCAGGTTCAGCTCACCGCTCAGATCCCATCGGCCGCTCCAGTTCGCGTCGCCTTTCACCAGGGGCGCCATGGCATGGAGCTGGTCCCGAAAACGCCGTACCTCTACTCCGCTCCAGCAGATGCACGGTTCAGCATCGGCCCGGGCCCCTATAACTTCGTCCACTACCCGGTCCAGGTGTCGCTCGTGGGGCACAGGCAGATCCAGAACGTCGAACCAGTGCCGCAGCAGGTTGCGCCGCCTGGCCGACGACAGGCGCGACAGCTGACCCGTATCGAGCACCGAGATGTCCGCGGTGGCCACAGATGCCAGGTCCCGGGCCGCACATTCCCGGAGGATCTCGGTGGCCTCGCCGCACAATCGGGCGCTGCGAGCCAGGTTCTGAGTAACGCCGGGCCACTGGGACTCCATCTGCGGCAACAGGATCTCGCGCACCTGGGTACGCCGGAAACGCGGATCAGCGTTCGAGGGATCCTCTACCCACTGAAGCCCGTGGGTTTCGTTGTACTGCACGAGTTCGCATCGGTTGATATCCAGCAGCGGTCGCGCCAGAAACCCCCGACCCAATTCGCGCCAGGCGGGCATCCCGGCCAACCCGCGGGGCCCCGCTCCCCGGAATAACTGGAGCAGCAGAGTTTCCGCCTGATCGTCCCGGTGATGAGCCAGCAGCAGACATTCCCCTGCGCCGAGTTGATCCTCGAAAGCCGAATAGCGGGCACGGCGGGCCGCATCCTCCGGTCCCTGACCGGCCGTCTCTGAAACATCGACGCGTACGACCACCAGCGCCACATCGAGTTCGCCACAAACATCCCGGCAATGGTTTTCCCAGTCATCCGCGTCCGCAAGCAAGCCGTGATGGATGTGGATCGCCCGAACCGGGAGCCCGGCGGGAAGCTCGCCTGGAATTGCCACGAGCGCGTGCAGGAGCGCAACAGAGTCCCCACCCCCACTGAAGCCCACACACCACGCCCTGGGACGAGGAAACCGCGCCAGGCGGTCGCTCAAGTACAGGGAATCGAACGCCACGAGACTACTCCCGGAAACGGCCGTAGTTCATCAACCGGTCGTAGCGGCGGCTGACCAGGGTGTCAGTATCGAGTTGCGCAAGCTCGTCAAGGGCATTGCCCAGGGCCTCGCGCACGCTTTCAGCGATCGCATCCGGGTCCCGGTGCGCGCCACCCAGAGGTTCCGTGACGACCCCGTCCACCAGGCCCAGTTCCTGCAGCCGCCCGGATGTGATGCCCAGAGACTGCGCGGCATCCTTCGCGCGTTCAGCGCTCTTCCATAGAATCGAGGCACATCCCTCGGGAGAAATCACCGAATAGGTGCCGTACTGAAGCATGAGGACCTTGTCCGCCACGCCGATGGCCAGCGCTCCGCCGGAACCCCCTTCCCCAATGACCATGGCGACGATGGGGGTGCGCAGACCTGCCATCGCTTCCAGGTTGCGCGCGATGGCCTCGCTCTGTCCCCGCTCCTCCGCTCCCACTCCCGGATAGGCGCCGGGTGTATCGATAAAGGTAACGATCGGCAGCCGGAAACGCTCGGCCATTTTCATGAGCCGCAACGCCTTCCGGTAACCCTCGGGCCGGGGCATGCCGAAATTGCGGAATAGCTTCTCCTTGGTATCCCGGCCTTTCTGGTGCCCAATCACCATGATGGGACGGCCTTCGAGCCTGCCGATGCCACCGACGATGGCGTGGTCATCCGCAAAATGCCGATCGCCATGCAGTTCCTCGAAATCGGTCAGCAGACGTTCGACATAATCCAGCGTGTGGGGGCGCAGCGGGTGCCGGGCAAGTTGTGCAATCTGCCAGGGGTCGAGGTTGGAAAAAATCGATTTGGTTCGCTGATCGCATTTTTCCTGCAGGCGAGTGATCTCTTCGTCGAGATTCATGGCGTTATCGTCGCCCACGAACCGCAACTCGTGAATCTTGGCTTCAAGCTCCGCGATGGGTTGTTCGAAATCGAGGAAGTTGGGATTCATTCAGAGACCATGCACCGATAGATCGGCCAATTCGGGCCCGATGGACAAGTATAAGACGAAAACAGCGCTCAGTAGTGCAGCTGAACCTTTGTGACGCAATCCAACTCCTGCAGCGAACGGGTCAACTGCTCACTCGGCCTGACCTGCCAGCGCTCACTCAGAGCGAGGCACAGCTTTCCGCCCGGGGAATCATAATGCAGATAGACGGGACAGGGGCCGTTGCGGTACGGCGAGAGGATATCCCTCAAGCTCGACACCAGCCCGTCGGAACCGGGCGCCAGCTCGATCTCGAGTCTGCGTGCGTACTCGGCCCGGGCCTCGTCCAGCGACATCATCCGCCGCACATTGAGACGGTAGCCACCGGAAAAATCATCCACCCCGATCCCACCCTCGATAATGAGAATGTCGTCTGACTCGAGAGTTTCGGCGTATTGCGCGTAGGCCTTTTCGAACAGCGCCACTTCCACGCGCCCCGTCCCGTCATCCAGCACGCCGAACGCCATGCGCCCACCGCGGCGACGCGCGCTCATGATCAGACCCGCCAGCACGCAATCCTGCTCCGGTTGCCGCCGGTACCCGTTCGACCGGGGAGCGGCCACGTGAGTGACGCGCGCCGGGACTTCGCTGATCCAGCAACTGATCATCCTTCGAACTTCCTCACGATAAGGATCCAGGGGATGCCCGGTGAGATAAAGACCGAGGCTTTCGCGTTCCGCCCTCAATCGAGCACCCGTTTCCAGGGGCGGCACATCCGGCAGCGCCACCGTTCGCGAGTCCCCGCTGCCGCCTGTTCCACCAAAAAGACCGATCTGCCCCGACCGGCAGTCCCGCGTGTGCTGTTCGGCGGCCCGGAGCGCCTCGGGCAGTTGGGTCAGCAATGCCGCGCGGTTGTCTTCCAGACCGTCAAAAGCCCCGGCCATGATCAGCCCCTCAAAAACCTTGCGGTTTACCTTGTGAAGATCGCTGCGCACGCAGGCATCCAGCAGATCCGCATAGGGACCATTAGCCTCACGGTCCGCCACCAGTGTCTCCACCGCTTTTCGCCCGGCACCCTTGATCGCGCCGAGCCCGTAAAGAATGGTGCCAGGGTCCATGGCCTGAAAGTGATAGTTCGAAGCGTTGATGTCCGGGCTCAGCAGACTGAGCCCCATATTCCGTATTTCGTCCACCAGCACGACGAGTTTGTCGGTGTTATCCATGTCCCCGGAAAGCACAGCGGCCATGAACTCCGCCGGATAGTGCGCCTTGAGCCAGGCGGTCTGATATGCCAGCAGAGCATAGGCAGCCGAATGCGATTTATTGAAACCGTAACCGGCGAATTTCTCCATCAGGTCGAAGATGTAACTGGCCACCCGTGTTTTCACTCCACGGGCCTCCGCGCCTTTGACAAATATCGCGCGCTGTTTGGCCATCTCCTCCGGTTTTTTCTTTCCCATCGCCCGGCGCAGCAGATCGGCGCCACCCAGCGAATATCCGGCCAGGTCCTGCGCGATCTGCATGACCTGTTCCTGATAGAGAATCACTCCATAAGTGGGTTTGAGAATCGGTTCCAGCGCCGGATCCGCGTATTCGACCTGTGAGCGGCCGTGTTTGCGGTCCATGTAATCCTCGACCATTCCCGACTGCAGGGGACCAGGCCGGAACAACGCCACCAGGGCAATCACGTCTTCGAAGTTGCCCGGTTGCATGTGCCGAATCAGGTCTTTCATGCCCCGTGACTCCAGTTGAAACACCGCGGTGGTGCCGCGGGCACGCAACAACTCGAACGTCCGTTCATCATCCATCGGCAGTGCATTGATGTCGATCGGGTTTTCGTTTTCCTTTTTTCTCCGCTTGTTGATGGTCTTGACGGCCCAGTCAATGATGGTGAGGGTTCGAAGTCCGAGAAAATCGAACTTGACGAGACCGATCGCTTCCACATCGTCCTTGTCGAACTGGGTGACTACACCGCCGCCGCGTTCTTCGCAATACAGGGGAGTAAAATCCGTCAGCGTCGACGGCGCGATCACGACGCCACCGGCATGTCTACCCGCGTTTCTAGCCAGCCCTTCCAGAGACAGGGCCAGATCGATCAACTCGTTTACTTCCTCATCATCGCGATAGAGCGCCTGCAGTTCTTTGTCCATCCCCAGCGCCTTGTCCAGGGTCATCCCGATCTCGAAGGGAATCATCTTCGCAATGCGGTCCACGAAACCATAGGGGTGACCCAGCACCCGACCGGTGTCTCGAACAACCGCGCGCGCTGCCATGGTGCCAAGCGTGATGATCTGGCAAACCCGGTCATGTCCATATCGCTCGGCCACGTACTCAATAACCCTGTCGCGCCCTTCCATGCAGAAATCGATATCGAAATCAGGCAGAGAAACCCGTTCGGGATTCAGAAAACGTTCAAAAAGCAGGTCATAGCGCAGGGGATCCAGGCCCGTAATGTCCAGCGCGTACGCCACCAGTGATCCAGCACCCGATCCACGGCCCGGCCCGACCGGGATCTCGTTTTCCTTCGCCCAGCGAACAAAATCGGCAACGATCAGGAAGTAACCCGGATAACCCATCTGGTCGATGACGTCCAGTTCCCGGGCAAGGCGGTCCTGGTAGACCTGGAGGTCACGCCCCGGCGCAGTCCCGTGCGCCCGTAACTTGCGGTCCAGACCCGCCGCAGCCTGCCGGCCCAGATAACTCTCCACTGTCTCCTCTTCCGGGATGGGGAAGCTGGGCAAAAACACCTGGTCGAACTGCAGCTGGACATTACAACGCGTCGCAATCTCAACGGTGTTCCGCAGGGCCTCGGGCAGATCACTGAACAGTTCACACATTTCCCCGGGGGACTTGAGATATTGCTGCTCCGTATAGAGACGTGGCCGACGCGGGTCATTGAGGACGTAACCGTCGTGTATGCACACGCGCGCTTCGTGAGATCCAAACTCGTCGGATCGAACGAAGCGCACATCGTTGGTGGCTACCACCGGGCAGTCATGGCTGCCCGCCAGATCCACCGCCAGATCGATGTAGTCCTCCTCGAATTCCCTCTCCGTTCGCTGCAGTTCCAGGTAATAGCGGTCCGGGAAATGACGTGTCCACCAGGCCAGGCGTTCCTCTGCCCCCTCACGCCGCCCACTCAGCAGCGCCCGGCCCACATCACCGTGGATCCCACCCGAAAGCACAATGAGTCCCTCCGCATATTCCGCCAACCACTCGTACAGCAACAACGCCTCACCGTGATGATGACCGTGCAGTTGCGCACGGGTGAGCAGGCGCGCGAGATTTCGGTAACCGTCGGTGTTCTGGCACAACAATACCGAGCGAAACGGCGTCTGGTCCTCGGCGGGATTGCGGATAAGCACATCGGCCCCGATCACGGGTTTGACCCCGGCTTTCTCCGCGGCGCGATAGAATTTGACGACACCGAACAGATTGCTGTGATCGGTGACCGCAACCGCCGGCATGCCGATCATTGCGACTTGCTCAACGAGTGGCCGCAACCGCACCACCCCGTCAACCAGCGAGTATTCCGTGTGCAGATGAAGGTGGACGAAATCGCTCATTGCTCGTCTAATGGCTGCGGCCCTGACCGGGGTGAATCCTCTGCCCGCGCTGGCCGCGTTGCGAGCACCCTGATTATTTCATCCACCGCCCGCCGACTCGAATCGAGACGAAGTTCGAGATGCAGATCGCGAAAAGCATCTCTCAGTTCCGAGCAGCGTTGCGGCGACAGGTCCAGCATCTCGAGTACCGCCGTGGCCAACACCTCCGGGCGCGCCGCCCCCTGCATATATTCCGGCACGAGGTCGCGGCCGGCAAGCAGATTCGGCAGTGCATAGCGATCCAGGCGCAGCAGACCCAGGCCTTTGACGATGAAATGCGTGATCGGAGCGAGTTTGTAGGCGACCACCATGGGCCGTTTGAGCAGCATCGCTTCCAGCGAGGCGGTCCCCGAGGCAAGCAAAACCGCGTCGCTGGCGCCCATCACTTCCCGCGACCGCTGATCCACCAGGGTCACCGGCACACCGGGGGCCCACCGCGCCAGCTGTTCGCTGAACAGGGCCCGAATCCGGGCGCTGGGCATGGGCGCCACGAAACGTAATTCGGGTCGGGCTTTCGCCAACCGCCTGGCGGTCCGGGCGAACACCGGGCCGAGACGTTCCACCTCGGACATCCGACTGCCCGGCAGCAGAGCCACCACGACGCATTGCAGCTCCAGCCCCAACGCCCGCCGTGCCGCGGCGACATCGTTTTGCAGAGGAATCTCGTCGGCCAACGGGTGTCCCACGCAGACGGCAGTGACGGGTGTGTTTTCGTAGCAGGCAGGCTCGAAGGGAAACAGGCACAACACGAGGTCCGCGCTGCGCGCAACGGTGTTCACGCGCCCGGGACGCCACGCCCACACGGTCGGACTAACGTAGTGCGCGGTGGGCACACCGACACCGCGCAGACGGCGTGCCAGTCGCAGATTAAAATCCGGGGAGTCGATACCGATGAAACAGTCCGGTGGGTTCGCCGTCCACCGCTGACGCAGTTCACGGCGAATCGACATGAGGCGCGGGAGATCCTTGAGGATTTCCACCAACCCCATGACTGACAGTTCCTCGCTGTCAAACAGCGCTTCACACCCGGCTTCGAGCATGTGCGGACCTGCGACACCCTCGAAGCAGGCATCGGGAAAACGCTCACGCAACGCGGTGATCAATCGTGCCCCGAGCAGATCGCCTGACGCTTCCCCGGCGACAATGGCAATCCGCGGTTTCACCGAAACGTACTGGTTAGCGCAGGATGCTGCGCTGGCTCTTGGAGAGGAAATCCACCATCAGCTGGATGTCCGGATGATCGGTTGCCATGTCGCTCAGTTCCTGGCGTGCTTCATCCAGTTTCAGACCTTTCTTGTAGATGATCCTGTAGGCCTGCTTGATGATTCGAATGCGGTCCGAGGAAAAGCCGCGGCGTTTCAACCCTTCGCTGTTGATCCCCCGTGGAGCGGACATGGGGCCTCCCACCATGATATAGGGCGGCACATCCCGGTTCAGAACACTGCCCATTCCCGTGAAGCTGTGGGCACCGACACGGCAAAACTGATGAACCAGGGTAAAGCCCCCGAGGATGACGTTATCCTCGACCACAACGTGTCCAGCCAGAGACGCCGCGTTGGCAAAGATCGAATCGTTGCCGACAACGCAATCATGCGCGATGTGAACGTAAGCCATGATCCAGTTGTTGTCGCCGATGCGCGTAACCCCGCCCCCCTGTACCGTACCCCGGTGCAGGGAACAGTACTCGCGTATCACGTTACCGTTGCCGATTTCCAGGCGCGTGGGCTCGCCGGCGTATTTCTTGTCCTGACATTCAGCGCCCACGATAGCGAACGGGAACAATCGGTTATCGCGGCCGATGCTGGTCGGCCCGCTGATCACCACGTGGGAGCCCACCCAGGTACCCGCGCCGATGCTTACCTCAGACCCAACAACGGTGAACGGACCGATTTGCGCATCGTCAGCAATTTTGGCGCTGGCATCAACCACCGCTTGCTTGTGGATCACGCGTCGCCGTCCCTCTCGGCACAGAGCATCTCGGCGGTGGCCACTCTCTTCCCATCGACGCTGGCTTCGCAGATATACAGCCCCATGCGCCTGCGCATGCGCTTCTGATGTACCTCGAGAACCATTTGATCGCCCGGTATGACGACCCGGATAAAACGCGCCTTGTCGATCTTGACGAGGTAATACAGAGGATTGCCCCCCGACGTTCCCCCCGACAGGTGCGCAAGCACCCCGGAAGCCTGCGCCAGCGCTTCGAGGATCAATACGCCCGGCATGACCGGATGACCCGGAAAATGTCCGGGAAAAAAGGGCTCGTTGATCGTGACGTTCTTGATTGCCTTGAGCGATTTGCCCGGTTCGAACTCGAGAACCCGGTCGATCAGCAAAAACGGGTAGCGATGGGGCAGCGCCTTGAAAATCTCTGTGATGTCTATGGTTTTGTTGTCACTCATGACCTTTCCGTCAGTCTTCATTGGGGTGTTCCAGTTTGCGAAGCCGTTTGACCAACTCATTCAGGTGCCTGAATTGAACCGCATTCCGACGCCATTCCCGGTTGGGCTGAAGTGGCGTGCCGCTGGAATACACGCCGGCTTTCCTGATCGAGTGGGTCACCAGGCTCATGGCCGTTATCTGGACATGGTCCGCCACGCTCAGGTGGCCAAGTATGCCCACCCCGCCTGCAATCAGACAATGGGCGCCGACGGTCGAACTCCCGGCTACCGCCGAACAACCGGCCATCGCCGTGTGCGCGCCGATGACCACGTTATGCGCGATCTGAATCTGGTTGTCCAGACGGACATCGTCACCGATGACCGTATCCTCCAGCGCACCCCGGTCGATGGTGGTGTTGGCGCCGATCTCCACATCGTTGCCCACGCGCACGCTGCCAAGCTGCGGCACTTTGATCCAGGCTTCACCGTCCTTCGCGATACCGAAGCCATCAGCCCCGATGACCACACCGGGGTGGATCAGCGCCCGTTCACCGATTTCGACGCCGTGACACAGGGTCACGTTTGCAACCAGACGCGAACCCGCCCCCACCACACTGTCGTGTGCGAGGATGCAGCCCGGCCCTATGGCGGCCCCTGCCCCGACCCGAACACCGGCTTCCACCACCGTCAAGGGGCCTATGCTCGCGCTTTTGTCCACGCTCGCCGTCGAGTCCACGACGGCCGAGGGATGAATTCCTGGAACCGTTTCGCGACGCGGGGCAAAAAGCCCGGCCAACCGGGCATAGGTGGCGTAGGGGTTGGCACAAACCAGGGCCGAGACAGGACAGTCATCCACGTCTTCAGCGGCCAGAACCACCACCGATGCGCCAGTATCGCGAAGCTCCGCCCGGTATCGGGTATTGGCAAAGAAACTGATCGCGCCGGCGGCGGCGCTGTACAGCGGCGCGGCATGGTCTACGCGGGCGTCCGCGCTGCCATGCACCTCACCGCCGAATCTTTCGGCCAGTTCCTTGAGCGTGAATACCTGATCCATGACCTCCCGTCCCTGGGCCT
>SMWH01000089.1 GCA_004357005.1 Gammaproteobacteria bacterium | reverse complement strand
TTTGGCCAGCAAGGCATCGTCGGAAGCGCATGCGGTCCCTGTGGCCCGGACCTCGGCGAGGCCGTCGCGCCCGATGATGTCCAGCGAGCCGGCCCGGCCGATGATCTCGATGAGTTCGGCGCCGGAGACCTCGATGCGGGCGTCGCGCTGGGCCTTGTGGGCGCAGCGGCCCGCGGCGGCCGGCGCGGCCAGGGCCAGCGCGGTAGCGGCCGCGATCAAATACAGGGATTTGCGTGTCATGGGGGTCCTCCCGTTCTGGGTTTCTAATGGCTAAACGTCGGGCCGCCCAAAAGGTAACCCGGCAGTGAGTGTGATACTTGTAAGGTCGGTCATGGTTTAAACGGCCGGCGTCTTTGACAACATGATAATTAGATAGTATTCTAAATATCTAATGGGAAATCAGGAGCTTTTCAAGGCGCTTGCCGACCCCACGCGCCGTGATGTGCTGAGAATGTTGCGCGGCGGGTCGCGGACCGCCGGCGAGCTGGCGGAAGCCTTTCCCATGACGCGGGCTTCGCTGACCCATCACTTCAACGTGCTCAAGTCGGCGGGGCTGGTGCGCAGCGAGCGGCGCGGACAGCATCAACTGTATTCGCTGAATACCTCGGTGTTCGAGGAAGCGGCCAACCTGCTGATGGACCTGTTCGGCAGGAATGGAAAAGACTGAGTGAGAAGGGACGGAACATGACACGCAAATACTGGTGGCCGGGGCTGATCATGATCATCATGGCTTTCGCGGCGACAGCGCTTCTTTACCCGTCGTTGCCGGATCCGATGCCCAGCCACTGGAATGCCGCCGGCGAGGTTGACGACTACATGGCCCTGCCCTGGGGCGCGCTCATTCTACCCCTGGTGATGCTCGGTACCTGGCTGCTCTTTCTCGCCCTGCCGGCCATATCACCCAGGGGTTTCCGTATGAGCCGTTTCATGGGCGCGTACGCCACCATCATCAACACGATACTGGCCTTTCTATTGCTGGTTTCCGGCACCGTGCTGACGGCGGCGATGGGGTACGCGGTGGAAATAAACCGCGTCGTGCCCATCGGGATCGGGATCCTGTTCGTGGTGATCGGCAACTACCTGGGCAAGACCACCAGGAATTTTTTTCTCGGGATTCGTACGCCCTGGACGCTGGCCAGCGATGAAGTCTGGCGCCGCACGCATCGGCTGGCAGGATGGTTGTTCGTCCTCGCCGGGCTCATCATTGCGGCCACCGGCGTGTTTAACATTGTCCGGGTCTGGCTTTTTGTGGGAGTCGTCCTTGTAGCTGCCCTGCTGCCGGTGATTTATTCCTTCTTTGCATACCGTCAACTCGAGGGGTTTTCCGACGACGACGCTCAGTCATAGCCCAGAAACGGCAGGATTTCGTCACGCTTGACCATGGCGTCTTCATAACCGAGATCGATCAGGGCGTTGCAATAACCCGGCTCGAAGAGCAGAAAGCTGACCAGTTGTCCGCCACCACTTCCTTTGGCTCCCAGGCTGCGCAGCAGGAAGCGCACCGTGCGGGGGAACTCGTTGGCATGCTCGTTCGCAATCTCCCGTATGTCCTGGCTGGGTTTCACAACAAGTGTTTCGATGCGCTTGAGGATGGCGCTTTCACCGCGTAGTTCGCCCCCCGGAACAAACAGCAGTGTCTGGTTGATGCGCCGCAGCCGTTCCAGATCCGCCTGCAGGCTGTCCATGAACAAGGTGTCCATGACATAGCCAAGCATCTGGCCGAAACTGGGCGGTGAGGGATCTGCGTCTTCGTGGACCGGGTTCGGGCGCTCGTCGCGTAGTGAGATGATCAGCAGGCGGTCTGCGCCCAGATGAATGGCAGGGCTCAGGGGAGAGAAGGAGCGCATGGATCCATCCCCGAAATACTCCGGCCCGATGCGTACCGCGGGGAAAATCAGGGGTATGGCAACGGACGCCATCAGATGGTTGAGATTGAGATCCGTGCGGCGTCCTTCGCGCCTTGCCCGCCCCCAGCCATGGAGTTCCGGCTGTCCTTCAAAAAAACACACGGCTCGCGCCGAGGTGTACCCCGATACATTGATCCCCACCGCATCCATGGCGCCACTGGTGATAGCCTGACGAATGCGCGTGAAACGCACATGGTGTTCCAGCACCGCCCGCAAGGGTGAGTTGTCGAGGATGGAAAGGGCGTGTCCGGATCCCGGATTGCCGCGGAGTATCGCCCAGGTGAAGGAGGCAAAGCTGCGCAGCGCGCTGGCTGTATCGGTTTTGTAGATCAGGTTCGTGTGCATGTTGCGCCAGAACCCTTCGAGCCGCCGGACGCCGCGATGAAAGGCCAGTGCATTGCTGGACAGCACGGCAGCAACGATGGAGCCTGCCGATGTTCCGGTCATCACAGAAAAAGGGTTGGCGCATCCCTTTGGCAGCATGCCTGCGATGGCGGTAATCACGCCAACCTGGTAAGCCGAGCGTGCGCCACCGCCGCTCAGTACCAGTCCAATATTGCCTTTTGCGGTTTTCGTCATTGGTCAAATACCGGTCCCGTCCCGGACATCAAAAAACATATTCCGTTGCAGGGGACCGGGTTGTAAAGGGGAACATTTCCGCCTTCAGAGAAGCACCCGTTCCTGAGAGGTCATTTGCCGGATGAAACCGTAGGATCGCCGGTGAATCGGGCACGGCCCCAGCCGTTGAACGGCCTTCTGATGGGCCGCGGTGCAATAACCTTTGTGCCGCTCGAAACCGTAGCCCGGATAACGTTGGGCCAGTTTGCACATGTAATCGTCACGCCAGATCTTGGCGATGATGGAAGCGGCAGCGATGGAAAACACCCGTTCGTCTCCTTTGCGCACCGGGTATTGAGGCAGATCAACTCCTGAGATATGACGGGCATCCGTCAATACCCGTTGCGGGGGTTCGGCCAGGTTCTCGAGCGCGCGCCGCATGGCCAGGAGCCCGGCGTGATAGATGTTGAGTTGCTCGATCTCTTCCACCTCGCCGATACCCACGCCGACGCTCAGGGCGGTCCGGTGGATCTGTACCGCCAGGTCTTCGCGCTGCGTCGCATCCAGACGCTTGCTGTCATCGACACCAAAGGGCTCCACGTCGGCCGGGAATACGACGGCGGCGGCGACGACAGGGCCCGCCATGGGGCCGATACCCACCTCGTCCACGCCTGCAATCCGTTCGACGCCCTGTCGCCAGAATTCGCGCTCCATCCAGAGCATGGCGTTTTGGCGGCGGTCTTCACGCCGGGCTTTGTCGCGCCGGCGGCAAAGGGTCGTATGCAGTTGCTGGACGCCTTTGCGCGGGTCGGCCGCGAGGCTTTTCAGAATCATGATTGAAGGGGGGGGCGCTCCTTCCAGGAAGCGCCGACGCAGTTCCTGGACCGACATTCGCGTAGATTCGAAACGTCTCCCGGCCACGCGCCGATCATATCAAAACGTGCTGCCCGGCCCTCCGGGTGCCGGCCGGCAGCTATGGCCCCCTCATCTCACGTGCTAGAGTACGCCGCACTTTTGAGGAGAGGCCCCATGAAAGCGCGATACTTTCTCCTGATTCTGGGTTTTTGCATGACTGGCACCGTACTCAACGCAGACACCACGCCGCCGTTGGCGAAACAGCTTCCAAAGGAGCTGGAGATCCACGGCGATAAGCGCGTTGACGCCTGGTATTGGCTTCGGGAGCGTGAGAACCCCGAGGTCATCGCGTATCTGGAGGCCGAAAACGCCTGGGTCGCTGCGCAGCTCGCGCACACGGATCGTTTCCAGAACCAGCTGTTTGAGGAAATGAAGGGCCGCATCAAGGAAGACGACTCGACGGCGCCGGTGCGAATGGGTGATTACTTCTACTACGAGCGTTTCGAGAAGGGCAAGGAGTACCCGATCTACTGCCGGAAGCAGGGTTCGCTGGAGGCTCCCGAAGAGGTGTACCTGGATGTCAACGCCCTGGCGGGTGACGCGGAGTACTACCAGGTCAGCGGCGTGCAGGTGAGCGAGGATCACAAGATGCTCGCCTACGGCGTGGACACCTCCGGGCGGCGCATCTATACCGTGAACTTCAAGAACCTGGAAACCGGCGAGACCCTTGACGAAGTGATCGCCGATGTTACCGCCAACCAGCGCTGGGCTAACGACAACAAGACGCTGTTTTACACGCGACAGGATCCTGAAACCCTGCGCTGGGACAGGATTTACCGCCACACTCTTGGCGACGTGAACGAGGACCCGCTCGTCTACGAAGAAAGCGATGACACGTTTTATACATGGGTGGGCAAAACGAGGGACGACAGTTACATTCTCCTGGTCTCGGGCCACACACTGTTTTCTGAATATCGTTATGTCGACGCAAACCAGCCCGAATCAGCGCCGGTACTTTTTCAACCGCGCGAGCGAGACCACGAGTACTACATCGATTTTGGCGGTGATCGCTGGTATGTCATGACCAACGAGAAAGATGCCAAAAACTTCAAGCTCATGGAAACGCCCGTCGACAAAACGGGACAGGAGCACTGGAAGGAAGTTATCGCCCACCGCGACGATGTTCTGATCGAGGACTTTGATGTTTTTGCCGATTTCGTGGCGGTTCAGGAAAAATACAACGGCCTGACCCGAATCGAAATCCTCGACCGCGAGTCTGCGGATCGCCACCTGATTGATTTCGGTGAACCTACCTATGCTGTAGATCTGGGTGACAACTACGAATACCACACGAAGATACTTCGCTATGACTATGAGTCGTTGACAACGCCAGACTCGGTGTATGACTACAAGATCGAAGAGCGTGAGCGCACACTCGTCAAGGAAGACCCGGTGCTCGGCGGCTTTAACCGGGACGACTACAAGGCAGACCGCGTATTCGCCACGGCGGCGGATGGCACCAAAGTTCCCGTCTCGCTCGTGTATCGCAAGGGCATGGAGCGCAATGGCAAGAACCCGCTGTTGCAGTACGGATACGGATCTTATGGGTACAGCATCGATGCTACCTTCAATTCTGACCGCTTGAGTCTGCTGGACCGGGGTTTCGTCTTTGTGATTGCCCATATCCGCGGCGGTTCCGAAATGGGGCGCTACTGGTATGAAGACGGCAAGCTACTCAAGAAAAAGAATACCTTTACGGACTTCATCGCCGTGTCTGAATACCTGATCGAGCAGGGCTATACGTCGCCTGCGCACCTGTATGCCACCGGTGGCAGCGCGGGTGGCCTGCTGATGGGTGTTGTCGTCAATATGCGCCCGGACCTTTACAACGGGATCTATACCCGGGTTCCCTTCGTGGATGTGATTACGACAATGCTGGATGAGGACATCCCGCTGACGACCGGCGAGTATGACGAGTGGGGCAATCCCAACGATAAGGAATACTACGACTACATGTTGTCCTATTCGCCCTATGACAACGTGGAGGCAAAGCACTACCCGAACATGCTGGTGACCACGGGTCTGCACGATTCCCAGGTCCAGTACTGGGAACCGGCCAAATGGGTGGCCAAGCTGCGTGTGCACAAGACCGATGACAACCGCCTGCTGCTCAAAACCAACATGAGCGCGGGCCACGGTGGCGCCTCAGGCCGTTTCCAGGCCATCAAGGAAACCGCGTTGAACTACGCTTTCATTTTTGATCTGGAAGGCATCCGCGAATAAGTGCTCTGTAAAAAACAGCGATTCGCAACCGGGGCTCCGCATGGAGCCCCTGTTTTTATTCGGTCAATCTAATCTATTAGTCGCTCGCTTGAAAAGTCCGACAAACAAGCTATCTTGAGCCGGTGGGTCCAATCGGGCCACCTGGCCCGTCTGGGCGGCATCCAAAGCCAATCGTGCAAAGGGGGTCGGCCATGCGCTTTCGACATGCATCACTTCTTCTCGCCGGGCTGGCGTTGTTTCTGGTGGGCTGTGGTGACCAGACGGCTACTGAATCGGCAACCGCCG
>SMWH01000088.1 GCA_004357005.1 Gammaproteobacteria bacterium | reverse complement strand
CGCGCCGGAAACTGCCAACGCCTTGCGCGACATGCTGGGCGAGACCTTTGATTCTGAAGTGGTCACCGTTATCACGGGTGGCCCCGATGTCGCCAGCGCGTTTTGCGCGCTGCCATTCGATCATTTGTTGTTCACCGGGTCCGAACGCGTCGCCCGAAAAGTCCTGGTTGCGGCTGCCGTCAATCTAACGCCAGTCACGCTGGAGTTGGGCGGCAAGACGCCGACCATCGTTGACCGCGATTTTCCCATCAAAACGGCAGCTGAGCGCATCATGACCGGCAAGCTGATGAATGCCGGCCAGACGTGCATCGCCCCGGACTATCTGCTGTTGCACGAAACGCTGGTGGACGAATTCGTCACACGGGCACGCGATTGTGCGCAGACCATGTACCCGACCTTTGCGGGCAACCCCGACTACACCACCATCGTCAACAAGCAATATAGCGAGCGCCTCGATGGCTTGCTGGCCGATGCGAAGGCCAGGGGAGCGACGCTCGTGCCTTTGACGAGCGAAGAGCCGACCCGGGACCGGTGCATGCCCCCTTGCTTGATACTGAACCCGACGGATGACATGCGCATCATGCGTGAAGAGATTTTCGGCCCGGTACTGCCCATCCTGACCTGGCGCGCACTGGATGACGCCATCGCCTATGTGAACGCGCGGCCCCACCCGCTGGCGCTGTACTACTTCGGTTACGACAAGGGCCGCATCCGGCGCGTGATCACCGAAACCTTGAGCGGTGGTGTGGCCATCAACGATGTGGTGATCCACAAGGCGCCGCCTACACTCCCCTTCGGCGGCGTAGGCGCCAGCGGGACCGGTCAATACAACGGCAAATTCGGGTTTCTGACCTTTTCAAAGCAAAAGGCGGTTTTTTTCCAGAGCAGATGGTCGGGTCTTGGCATGCTGCGGCCACCCTACGGTAAACTCATCGAAAAGGTACTCAAATTTCTGATCGGCAATTGAGGAGTTCTGTATGCCCAATCCCCTGCTCGCGCGAAACGACCTGCCCAGGTTCTCGCGCATCAAGGCAGAACATGTAGAACCCGCTGTCGAGAAGGTCCTCGAAACGAATCGCGTCAGACTCCGCGAAGTCCTGGCGCCGACGACGCCCGTTTCCTGGAACACCACGCTCAAACCCCTGGAAGACATGGAAGATGACCTCATCCGTGTCTGGTCACCGGTGGCACAACTCAATTCGGTAGTTTCGAGCAAAGCGCTGCGAGGCGCCTACAACGCCTGTCTCCCCAGGTTGAGCGAATACCACACAGAACTGGGACAGAACCGCCAGCTGTACGAAGCGCTGAAACAGATCGCTGAAGGTGATGAGTACGAACGCATTACGCCAGCTCAGCGCAAGATCCTCGACGACACGCTGCGCGGTTTCAGGCTGTCAGGCGTGGAGTTGCCAGCAAACAAACGCCGGCGTTTCAAAACCGTCATGCGCCGCTTGTCCAGCCTCAGCGCGACCTTCGAGGAAAACCTGCTGGATGCCACGGATGCGTGGCGCACACACGTCACAGATGAAAAAATGCTCCTGGGGCTGCCTCCCGGCATTAAGGCCCTGGCACGACAGGAAGCACGCAACGCCGATCGCGGCGGGTGGATGCTGACCCTGGAGTATCCCTGCTATCAGGCCATTTTGACCTACGCACACAACCGGGAACTGCGGCGTGAAATCTATGCAGCCTACGTAACGCGCGCCTCGGATCAGGGCCCCCATGCCGGCCGCTGGGACAACAGCAAGGTCATCGCGAACATGGTGAAGCTGCGCCACGAAGCAGCCGATTTGCTCGGCTATCGCAACTACGCCCATTACTCTCTCGCCACCAAGATGGCGCCCAGTACGGCTGAAGTCATGAAGTTCATTCGTGAGTTGGTACGACGGGCCCGACCGGTGGCGCGTCGCGAACTGAAGGAACTCAGGGTTTTCGCCAGGCAAGAAGGCGTGGACAACCTGGAGGCGTGGGACATCAACTATTACTCACATCGGCTTTGTCAGGAGCGCTTTGGCGTGTCCGACGAGGAACTCAAGCCTTACTTCCCGCTGGAACAAGTGCTCGAAGGTCTGTTCGAGATTACCCGCCGTCTGTTCGGCGTGCGCGCGGCTGCCAAACCGAAGGTGGATACCTGGCATAAGGACATCCAGTATTTCGAACTGCAGGATCAGCGCGGAAATACCCGCGCCGGCTTTTACCTGGATCTCTATGCCCGGGCCCGCAAACGTGGTGGCGCGTGGATGGATGAATGTTGCCGACGCCACCGCGATGAACATGGGATCCGCCTCCCGGTGGCCTTTATCAATTGCAATTTCGCGCCCCCGGCTGGCGAGCATCCGTCATTGTTGACTCACAACGATGTGGTAACGCTGTTTCACGAGTTTGGCCACGGCCTGCACCACATGCTCACACGCGTGGAGTACAGCAGCGTTTCCGGCATCAACGGCGTTGAGTGGGACGCGGTGGAGTTACCCAGCCAGTTCCTCGAGAACTGGGGCTGGCAATACGAGGCCTTGTCGCTGTTCGCCCGGCATTACGAAACGGGCGAAGTGCTGCCGCGCTCCGTATACGAACGCATGCGCTCTGCCCGCAACTTCCAGGCAGGAATGAAACTTTTACGCCAGCTCGAGTTTGCCCTGTTCGACTTTCGCCTGCACCTGGAATACAAACCCGAAGCGCCGGTGGGCGCCCATGCGCTGCTCGAGGATGTGCGCCGCAAAGTGGCGGTGATCACGGTGCCTGCGTTCAACCGTTTTGCCCATGGCTTCAGCCACCTTTTTGGCGGCGGGTATGCCGCGGGTTATTACAGTTACCTCTGGGCGGAAGTGCTGTCCGCTGACGCGTTCAGCCGCTTTCTCGAGAAGGGCATATTCGATCGGCGGCTGGGCCGGGACTTCCGGCGCAGCATCCTGGAAGTGGGAGGCTCCCGGGATACCATGTCGTCATTCATCGAGTTTTGCGGCCGCCAGCCTCAGATCGAACCGCTCCTGGATCAATACGGCCTCGCTGCGTGACATGGCTGCCTGACATGCCTGTCTGATTGGCGCGTGATCTTCGAAGCTGCCGCTGCATGAAAATTGCCAGCTGGAACGTGAATTCCCTCAAGGTGCGCCTGCCCCAGGTACTGCAATGGATGGCAACCGAGCAACCTGACGTCCTCGCGCTGCAGGAAACCAAAGTTACGGACGACAATTTCCCGGCGGGCGAAATCCGCGCCGCGGGATATCAAGTCTGCTATTCGGGACAAAAAACCTATAACGGCGTGGCCATTGTCAGCCGGACCAAACCGGAAGAGGTAGTCACCGACCCGACCCAGGTCCCGGACGAACAACGCCGCATTCTCGCCGCTACGTTCAACGGCGTGCGCGTCATCGATCTGTATGTTCCCAACGGCAAAGCGGTTGGTACAGAGAGTTATGACTACAAACTGGACTGGCTCAGTCGCATCACCGCCTATATCCGGGCGCAACTCGTCGACTACCCCGACCTCGTTGTGCTGGGTGACTTCAACATCGCCCCGGAAGACCGTGACGTGCATGACCCCGATGCCTGGCGCGGAAAAATCCTGTGCAGCCGCAAGGAACGCAAAGCCTTGCACTCAATGCTGGCGACGGGTTTGCAGGATACTTTCCGTCTTTTCGAACAACCGGAAAAAAGCTATAGCTGGTGGGATTACCGCATGGGCGCGTTCCGCCGCAACATGGGCCTGCGCATCGATCTGGTCCTGGCCAGCAACTCGCTTTCTCAACGCTGCCGCGCATCGTCCATAGACAAAACGCCGCGCGGTTGGGAACGGCCTTCAGACCATACTCCGGTTTTTGCCGAGTTCGACTGAGCGCGTCACGTGTACAATAATCACGTTTCATGATTCGTGGCGAACACAACGACTATTGGGCCGGCGTGCTGGAGGAATTTTTCCACACCGAAATCCCCATCACCGCCCACATGGGCGTGGAAGTGGTGCACTATGACCGGCACAACCTTGAACTGGCCGCCCCGCTGGCGCCGAACGAAAACGACAAGGGAACGGGGTTTGGCGGCAGTCTTTCATCACTGCTGACACTGGCTGGTTGGGGTTTGTTGCATCTCAATGCGGCTGAGCGGGATATCGACTGCGACATCATGATCCACAAAGGTAAGATCGAGTATCTGAAACCGGTACTCGAAGACTTTACCGCCCGGTGCGGTCTGCCTGAAGAAGGCGGGCTGGCCGAATTTTTCAATCGCCTCCAGCACCGCGGACACGCGAAGATCGACCTGCGCTCGGAGATACTGGCGGGAAATGGGTGCGCCGCTTTCTTTGACGGGCGTTATGTGGCGATGCTGCGAAAGGAACAATGAAAGGCCAACTCTATTTCGATGTCATCTCGCCGTTCGCCTACTTCATGCTGGAGCAGGTGGATCAACTCCCTGAACAGTTGGACATCGAGTACCGCCCCGTGCTGCTGGCGGGTTTGCTCGATCACTTCAACCACAAGGGCCCCGCCGAGATCCCCTCCAAACGCGTTTTCATATACCGCAAGGTATTGCTGGAAGCGGACAAGCTGGGCATCCCCCTGCGCTTCCCGCCTGCCCACCCCTTTAATCCGTTGTCTCTTCTGCGCCTGACATTGCTGGTGGGCAATGATCTCGACCGCATCCGGACCGTGACCCGCCATGTCTGGGCCAGCGGCATGTTGCCGGAAACAGAAGCAGAACTCGACGCCTTGGGTGTCACCGTGGGCGTGGCCCAGGCGAGCCAGGCGATCAGGCGCGACGAGGTCAAGCAGCAGTTGCGCCAGAACTTCCAGGATGCGGTGGACGCCGGCGTTTTTGGCGTTCCGACCATGGTGGTTGATGGACAACTGTTCTGGGGCGCCGATAGTATTGATATGCTAACGGCGTTTCTGGCAGATCCTGATCTGTTTCAGCACGGTGAGATGGCCCGAATCAGCGATCTTCCCGTTGGCGTCATGCGAAAAACCAACTGAGGACAGCCATGAGAATCCAACGTTTCGCGGTTATTTTTCTGCTTTCCCTGGCCCTTGCGGCGATGAGTGCCTGTGGCAGCAAGGGCAAGTCCAAAGATCTGGACGACACTGTAATCCTCTATGGACAGCTCATTCGCTGGAACGAGTTCGAAGAAGCGCTCAAGTACCGTGATCCAGAGTACGCCAAGGAGCATCCTGTATCAGACAGCTACCGGAAATTTCTGAAAAATATTACGGTCACGGGATACACCGAAAAGCAGAAGGGAATTGAGCCGGACGGCGTGTCGGCGTTTCAGGTGGTCGAAGTGCGTTACTATAATGTGCAGACCGCGAGAGAGCGCGTTATTACCAACCGGCAATCCTGGCGCTACCACGAAGAAAGCAATCGCTGGCTGCTGTACGGGGATCTGCCGGATTTCGCTGCGAAGTAGACGACCATGCGCACGATTATCGTCGCCAATGCCAAAGGCGGCTGTGGTAAAACAACCATTGCTACCGGTCTTGCCAGTTACTACGCGACATTCAGAAACAAGAATGTCGTACTCGCCGATCTTGACCCACAACGCTCCAGCCTCGATTGGCTGTCCGACCGCCCGAAAGACCGCGCCGTCATCACGCCCCATCGCCCGGACCAGGGGCCGGTACGCAAATCGCCCAATATTGATGTCGTGATCTACGATGCGCCGGCGCGCTCACACGGCGTGGAACTGAGTCATCTGGTGCGCAGAGGAGAAACGTTGTTGATCCCGGTGCTGCCTTCTCCCCTGGATATGCGCGCGGCGCGCAATTTTCTCGAGGAACTCTACGCCCTGAAAACCGTGCGCGATGGTCACATCGCCGTGGGCATCGTCGCCAACCGGGTACGCGAGCACACTCGTATCTATCAGGACCTGGCCTTCGCGCTCGGCAGGATCAAGATTCCTTTCGTGGGCGCCCTGCGCGATTCCATGAACTACATCACCGCGGCG
>SMWH01000087.1 GCA_004357005.1 Gammaproteobacteria bacterium | reverse complement strand
CAGGCCACGGTGAGCCGTGCGCGCAGGCGCCGAAAGGCATCCGGGTCCACCCCGTCCCGTCCCAAAAACAACATCCGGCGTCGTGCTCCTCGCATCTGCAACGGCAACACCACCCACAGCGTTGACCATCGTACACCGGGACCCAGCCGGGCATCCTGCCACCCGACCCCGCCAAATACGCGCCATCTGCCATCCGGAAGCCACACCGCCACGGTGATGCGCCCGGCCAGTAGGTGCCGCCAGGCGACGGCGGCTGCCGACAACACGATGACCGCGCTCAACAGGCAACGGACGGCCACGGGCCACGGCCCAAAAACGGCCGCGAACAACCCGAGCAGGTGGACCGTGATCAGGCTCGCGGCCAGATATCGGGATACTGCGATTTCAATCCGCAACGGTTTGTCGAACGCGCCGGACCACATCCCTGAGTTCCTCGTCGTCGGGCTGGGCCCGGCCGCTCAACCAGTCCCACAGCACATCGTCTTCTGAATCCAGCAGACCGCGGAACGCCTCCTGGACCGGTTCCGCCTGATCGGCGAAATCGCGCTCCAGAAAACGGCTCAACAGAATATCGAGCTCCTGCATGCCGCGACGGCAGCGCCACCGCAGGGCCTTGAGTTCATTCTCGTCCATAAAGCAAAAGGAATCCCGGCTGGAAAGCCGTTCCTGTTTTGACTTTGTAGGAGCAGCTTTCCAGCCACGATTCCTTCAAAGCCACCTGAAAACCGGGGACAGTTCCCTCATTTCCCCACCTCCTCAACAACCGGAACTTTGCAACTGAAATGAGGGAACTGTCTCCGAATTAGAAAACGAACCTGTCCCCGGTTTTCAGGTCGCTTTGCGTTCGACCAGCAGTTTTTTAATTTCGGCGATCGACTTACCCGGGTTCAGATGTTTCGGGCAGGTATTCGTGCAACTCATGATGGTGTGGCATCGGTAGAGGCGGAACGGATCTTCCAGATCGTCCAATCGTTCGCCGGTCATCTCATCACGGCTGTCAACAATCCAGCGGTAGGCCTGGAGCAGGACGGCGGGCCCCAGGAAGCGATCCGGGTTCCACCAGTAGCTGGGACAAGCGGTGCTGCAACAGGCACACATAATGCATTCATAGAGCCCATCCAGCTTGTGACGATCTTCCGGCGATTGCAGCCGCTCCTTGTCCGGCGGCGCCGTGGACTGGGTCTGAAGCCAGGGTTTGATGGACGCGTATTGAGCGAAGAAGTGCGTCTGATCCGGCACCAGATCCTTGATGACCTGCTGGTGCGGGAGCGGATAGACCTTCACGTCCCCACGGATACCAGCGATTGGCAGCGTGCAGGCCAGGGTATTGGTGCCATCGATATTCATCGCGCAGGAACCGCAGATCCCCTCACGACATGACCGCCGGAACGTCAAGGTCGAATCGATTTCGTCCTTTACCTTGATCAAGGCGTCCAGCACCATCGGACCGCAGGTGTCCATGTCCAGGTGATAGGTATCCATCCGCGGGTTCTCGCCGGCGTCCGGATCCCAGCGATACACTCGGAAACGCTTGACGTTTCTCGCTCCCTCGGGCGCGGCAAAGGTGTGGCCCTTCTTTACACGGGAATTTTTGGGTAAGCGGAATTCAGCCATGGCGTGCCTCTATCAATAGGTGCGCTTTTTGGGCGGAAAGCTCTCGACCTCATCGGTGAGAGTGTTCAAGTGAACCGGGCGATAGTCGAAGCTCACCTTGCCTTTTCCATCGACCCAGGCGAGCGTGTGTTTCATCCAGTTCTTGTCGTCGCGGTCCGGGAAATCCTCCCGGGCATGGCCACCACGGCTTTCGGTGCGATTCGCGGCACTGAACATGGTGGCCGCTGCCTGACTCAGAAGATTCTGCAACTCCAGCGTCTCTACCAGGTCGGAGTTCCAGATCATGGATTGATCGGCGACCCGTACGTCTTTGAAGCTCGCGTGAATGTCACTGATCTTGTGGCAGCCTTCCTCGAGGGACCCCGCATCGCGAAACACCGCCGCGTGCTGTTGCATCGCCCGTTGCATGTCCAGGCGGATTTCCGCGGTAGAACGGCTGCCGTTGGCGTACCGCAGCCGATCGAAATTATCCAGAATCCCATCCAGCATGTCACCGGGAAGTGCGGAGTGTGTGGCGCCCGGTTTCACAACCTCCTCACAGGTGTGCGCGGCGGCACGGCCGAACACCACCAGGTCGAGCAGTGAGTTGGAACCCAGGCGGTTGGCCCCGTGCACCGAAACGCAGGCGGCCTCGCCAATGGCCATGAGTCCGGGCACCACCGCGTCCGGATCCCCGTCCCGCAGTGTCACCACTTCGGTCCGGTGGTTGGTGGGAATGCCGCCCATGTTGTAGTGCACCGTGGGCAACACGGGAATCGGATCCTTGGTGACGTCCACATCGGCAAAAATCATGGCCGTTTCAGAGATCCCGGGCAGGCGTTCCTGGAGCACTTCCGCGCCAAGGTGCTCGAGATGCAGATAGATATGATCCTTGTGTTCGCCCACACCGCGGCCTTCCCGAATCTCGATCGTCATGGAACGGCTCACCACATCCCGTGACGCCAGGTCCTTGGCATTGGGTGCGTAACGTTCCATGAAGCGTTCACCCTCGGAGTTGGTGAGATAACCGCCCTCACCCCTCGCGCCCTCGGTAATCAACATGCCGGCGCCGTAGACACCAGTGGGATGGAACTGAACGAACTCCATGTCCTGCAATGGCAACCCCGCCCGCAGCACCATGCCGTTGCCGTCGCCGGTGCAGGTATGGGCGGATGTGCAGGAGAAATAGGCCCGGCCATAACCGCCGGTGGCAAGAATCACCCTGTGCGCCCGGATCAGGTGCAGCTGCCCGGTGCTCATCTCCCAGGCCAGCACGCCCCGGCACTCTCCGCCATCCATGATCAGGTCCAGCACAAAAAACTCGTCAAAAAACTCCACGTCGTTCTTCAGGCATTGCTGATAGAGAGTATGCAATATGGCGTGACCGGTACGGTCAGCCGCCGCGCAGGTTCTTTGTGCGATTCCTTCGCCGTAGTGTGTAGTCATCCCGCCAAAGGGACGCTGATAGATCTTTCCCTCTTCAGTGCGGGAAAAGGGAACGCCAATATGCTCCAGCTCCACGATAGCCGGCATCGCTTCGCGGCACATGTATTCGATCGCGTCCTGGTCACCCAGCCAGTCCGAACCCTTGACGGTGTCGTACATGTGCCAGCGCCAGTCGTCCTCACCCATGTTGCCCAGCGCCGCACTGACCCCGCCCTGGGCTGCTACCGTGTGGCTCCGGGTAGGATACACCTTGCTGACGCACACTGAGGACAGGCCGGCAGACGCCACGCCCATGCAGGCCCTCAAGCCCGCGCCGCCGCCCCCGACGATGACCACATCGTAGCGGTGTTCCTTGATGTCATAGGCTTTGGGCATGCTCAGCTTTCGGTGGCAATCAGAACAACGGCCAGCGCCGCGGCGACGCCGAGAATGATCGATGCAAAGCGCACCAGGATCATCAGCATCAATTCCATCCAGCGGACATGCACATAATCCTCGATGATCACCTGCAACCCCAGCATGGAGTGATAAAAGGCCGCGTAAATCAGGATCAGCAATACGCCCGCGTTCGTGGGCTGCGCGATCCACGCATGCACCGTCGCGTAATCTGCCGAAGTCAGTCCGATAATGGACCAGGCAAACCACAACATCAGCGGTACCAGGGCGATGGCGGTGAGCCGCTGGGCCCACCAGTGGCCCGTACCCTCTTTGGCCGAACCCAGACCCCGGGCATGAGACAGGGGCGTACGGAACTTCATGGTGCAATCCCCGGGATGGCACCGGCCAGCCACCAACAGACCCCGGTCATTATCAGCGAGAACAGGACCACGAGCCATCCAGTCGCCCGTAAGGTCTTCAGTTCAAAACCCCAGCCTGCGTCCCAACTGAGATGACGAATCCCATTACCCAGGTGATAAAAGAGCGAAAAGGTCCAGCCGAGCATGAGCAGTTGGCCGGGCCAGGATGTAATGAGTGCCTGCGCATAGGCAAAACGCCCGGGACCGGTAGCCACCGCAATGAGCCAGTAGACCAGTAACAAGGTGCCCGCGGACAGGGCGAAACCCGTCAGCCGATGAACGATGGACAGGGTGTTGGTGATCTGCCAGCGATAAATCTGCAGATGCGGTGACAGCGGCCGCTCATGTGACGCTTCAGGTGACGACATGGAAGCTCCCCTCAGACCGGCATGTTGAGGTCAAAAATCGATGCACCGTCCGTTCTTTTCCCAGTCACCATAGCGCGTCGGATCCGGACCATCGCGGCCGCCGATTTCCCGGGGTCGTTGTTTTTCTTCGCCGGGTTTGTCAGGCGCGGCTTCCGGACTGGTGTCGGGCTCTTGCGAGGCCAGGTCCGGTTGGTCGTGTTTGCGTGTGGGCATGGGTTCCTCGGAACGGGCGCCTGCTAGCGGCCTTGTCGAGCAGCCAATCGAGCGACTAGGCTAACCCGCTCCCCGGATGGCCGCAAGATGTTCTCGGGCCGGCACGAATAGC
Organism: Gammaproteobacteria bacterium; assembly: GCA_004357005.1. Classification (GTDB taxonomy): domain Bacteria; phylum Pseudomonadota; class Gammaproteobacteria; order SMWH01; family SMWH01; genus SMWH01. The sequence goes on along the minus strand of SMWH01000087.1, from coordinate 4,172 downwards.
TGTCTATACTAAGCACCCGGACCGCCGCCCAATGCCCCCGATGGATACCTTCTACGCACCCCTCACAGACGAGTTCATCCGCTTCTCCGGCGCCGATGCGCTCAGTTTTCTCCAGGCCATGACCACCAATGACCTGAGCGCTCTGGCCAACCCGGGCAACACCCGGCTGACCGGCTTCTGCTCGCCGCAGGGGCGCCTGTTGGGCCTGATGCAGGTATCGGGTGAAGGCGACACCCTTTATGCCCGCGTGCCCGCAGGGATGGCGGAACCCCTCATCGAGCAGCTGAAGCCTTTCGTGTTCCGTTCGAAAATCGAAATCTCGCCGGTGGGCGGGCGCTGGTGCGTGGTCGGCGCCGCCGGAGCGGACATGGTCGATGCTCTACGGCGCGCCGATGTACCGGTTCCCGAAGGCCCGGGACAAACCGCGGGCCGCGAGGGTGTGCATGTCATGTGCCTGCGCGATCACGTCATGGAGATCGCCCTGCCCCTCGCGGAGCTCACCGGGTTAACCGCCGCCCTCGATGAGGCGCAATTACGCGCGGGAGATGCATCGGACTGGGAAAGACTGGCCATAGCCGACGGCATTCCCGAAATCTATCCCGCCACCATGGACCAGTTCATCCCCCAGATGTTGGATCTCGACAAACTCGGCGCCGTGAGTTTCGAAAAAGGTTGTTACCCGGGCCAGGAAATCATCGCCCGCATTCGCTCAAGGGGTTCCGTCAAACGCCACATGCATCAGGCTCAGACCGATGCCGAAGCACCCCAACCCGGCACTGACATAAAAGACGATGCGGGGAAATCCGTGGGCAACGTCGTTCGTTCGGCAAGGAACGAGAAAGGCTCTATCCTTCTAGCGGTGATCGCGGACCCGGCCCTGGACGCTGCGCTGTCGCTGCCAGGCAGCGCCCCGTTGTCAGTAATACAGGGGCAACAGTAAGCTGATAAAGTCAGGGTCCTTCGAGGAAGGGTGGTGCAACCAAAACAGGAGAATCAAACGATGCTGAATAATGCAATCGTTTTGCGGGTTTTCGTGGTGCTGGCAGGTCTGTTACTGGCGTCTTCCGTGTTCGCACAGGATGCCGTGCCCACGGCTGATGACGTCGCCAGGGTGCACGGGAAACAGGCGTTCTCCCCCTACGCCGGACGCTCGTACCCGACCCGGGTTCTCTTTGGTGATACCCATCTGCACACCGCCGTCTCGGTGGACGCCGGCACCATGAACCGGCTGGGCCAGGAAGAGGCATTCCGATTCGCCCGGGGCGAGGAAGTCACCTCGACGGGCGGTCTCCGCGCCAAGCTGTCCCGGCCCCTGGACTGGCTGGTGATTGCGGATCATGCCGAGATGTACGGCCTGATGCCACAACTGCTGGCGGGCGATCCCGATATTCTCGCCACCGAACAGGGCAGACGCTGGTACGACATGCTGAAGACCGGCGACAGGGATACCATTTTTGCCGCGGCCATGGAGATCGTGGCATCTCTCCAGAAGCCCGATCCGCCCTTCAAGAGTGACGGGATCGTCCGCGACACCTGGCACGAATACACGGCGCTTGCTGACCGATACAACGAGCCGGGCCGCTTCTCGGCGATCATCGGCTACGAATACACCACCCGGGGCGGCTTCAACATGCACCGCAACGTGCTTTTCCGCGGCGATGCGTCGGTGGCTAACCAGACAGTGCCTTATTCCCAGTTCGACAGCCAGAATCCGGAGGACCTCTGGAAAGCACTGGCGGAATTCGAAGATGACACCGGGGCAAACGTTCTGGCTATCCCGCACAACGGCAACCTGTCCAATGGCCTGATGTTCTCCCTGAAAACCAACGCCGGCAGACCGCTGACCCGGGAGCTCGCCACCCTGCGCGCCCGAATGGAACCCCTCATCGAAGCAACTCAGATCAAGGGGGATGGCGAGGCGCACCCAATGCTCTCGCCAAACGACGAGTTTGCCGATTACGAAACCTGGGACGATGCCAACCTGGATGGAACCGAGGTCAAGAAACCCGAAATGCTCGAATTTGAATACGCCCGCTCCGCCTTGAAGAACGGACTGGTCCTCGAGAAGAAACTCGGCGTCAATCCCTTCAAGTTCGGCATGATCGGCAGCACGGATTCCCACACCTCCCTCGCCACCGCCGAAGAGGACAATTTTTTTGGCAAACACTCCGGCGTGGAACCCGAGCTCCACCGCTGGGAGCACGTCGTGATCGCATCCCCCCTGGATCCCAACCTGACCATTTATGGTTGGCAGCAGGCCGCATCCGGTTACGCCGCGGTCTGGGCGACAGAAAATACCCGCGAGGCGATTTTTGACGCGATGGCGCGCAAAGAGGTCTATGCCACGACGGGCTCGCGCATGACGGTGCGTTTCTTTGGCGGCTGGGAGTTTGCGGAAGAAGACTCCTTGTCCCGCATGCCGGCGGGCGTGGGCTATGAGAAAGGCGTCCCGATGGGAGGTGACCTGCGCGCCGCCCCGGAAGGAAAAACCGCGCCCAACTTCCTCGTTGCCGCCATGAAGGACGCCTACAGCGGGAACCTCGACCGGATACAGATCATCAAGGGCTGGATGGATGCCCGGGGCAGAACCCACGAGAAAGTCTACGACGTGGCCTGGAGCGGCGGGCGTGAGCCGGGAGCCGACGGCAAACTGCCCGCGGTGGGCAATACCGTCGACGTTGGCAACGCCACCTGGACCAACACCATCGGGTCCACCGAGCTCATTACGGTCTGGACGGATCCGGATTTCGATCCAAAGCAAGCGGCTTTCTACTATGCCCGGGTGATCGAAATCCCGACACCGCGCTGGACTGCCTACGAAGCCAAGCGCTTCGGCATCGACATGCCAGACGACGTGCCCATGACTACCCAGGAACGCGCCTATACGTCGCCGATCTGGTACACGCCCTGAGAGCAATTATCATCAAGGAGAAGGCGGACCTGGCAGTGGCCGACTGTTCGCGAAGACGCTTTCCACACTACCTTGCAGACAGGATAGAGAACCCATGTGCAGGAACATAAAAACTCTCTTCAATTTTGAACCTCCTGCCACGGGCTGATCGTGATTGACAGCAACATTGCGGTCCGAACCTGATTAGCCCGAATCAACCAGGCGCGGAAAACGTCCGCTATTTGATACCTGTAGAATGCCCAAGGTGGCTGAGGGTGCCACGGAGGTCAACAATGAGAAAAGCGATGGCTCACGCGCTGGCAATCGCCGTCCTGCTCTCCGGGTTTATGTTTCCCGGTACGGTCGGGGCCGACGACGTTGACAAGTCGTTGCAACCGATCAAACTGAAACTCGTTTCGCCCCTGCGGCCCCGAGGGGCAGAGAGCGACTCCATCCAATGGCGATCCGGTTGGCCGCTCGTTTTCAAGCTCATCATCAAAAACCATCATCTGCTGGGCACCTATGTGCCGGGAGGTGGGAACCCGGTGAGTGCTTATCCCGAGGCGGGCGAACCCAGTTGGCTGATCTTCGATGACTCGGATGACTGCCTGTACCTGGAGTTGCAGGCATTCTTCCTGGGGTTTGATTGTGACCCGGACCCGGGTGAGCGTTTCCTTGCCTTCAACCTCGATGTGGACTTTCCGGGCACGGTGGATATCTTCCGCCACGGCCGCGGAGACGTGCGGGACCAACTCGCCGACGAGACCGGCCGTCCCGAGTGGGGCGGGCCCCGGCTGTCGGAGGGGATCCTGGACGGTGTGGGCTACGGCCCCAACGATGACCTCCCGGGGTTTGTCCTCATCAGCGATGTGGGTGTGGGCGTCGTGTATGACCCCGTCTGTTTTGTTGCCCCCGGAGGAAAAGGGAAGGAATGCGTAGTTCCTCCGTCTCCGGGCAAGGGGCTGGATCCGATGATGATTGTCTGGGCCCGCACCTTTCCCGAGGCCCGTCGCAATCTGTCCGGGATGATGGGCATGGTGGGTTACGAACTGAGTGATGAGCGAGCCCGGACCACGGTCATGACCAGCCTTCTGGTGCCGCGGTATCTGTTCTCACATATGGAGATCTTTGATCAGTGCGTTGGTGTGATCCCCCCTAGCCCTCCCTGCGATGCAGAAGCCAACCAGATCGATGGCGGCCCGATCAATTCTCCGCCGGTGGCGAACTTCATCACGATTTTTGAACTGCGCGCCTTCGTCGTCAACGGCGCCGCGCCCGCCGT
>SMWH01000086.1 GCA_004357005.1 Gammaproteobacteria bacterium | reverse complement strand
CGGAGTCCGCCATCGGCGGATAGTAATTGGGCCGGAAACCGAAATTGGTGTTCGTGAGCCGCTCGTCGTAGAGATGGGGATCGCAGCCCAGGTAGGTCAGGATGCTCTGCATCACGGGAAGAATGAGTTTCTCCTCGGCCTGAATCAATCGCCGAAATACTTCTTCATAGCCTGACCTGGGCCAGAACTCCTTTTCACGATATTGCACATCCTCATCCAGCCGGAAGGCCCGGCGACAAAATACCCAACCCTCCACCATGTCCGGATGGATGATGGTGGTTTCGGTGACCGGGAAATACCCCTGGTTCACCGAACCCTGACGCTCGGCCAGGTAAGGCATGCGTTGCTCGCGACTGATGGATTCAAAAAATTCGCGAATCGCCGCATCGGCATCAGCGAGCAGTTGGGGATCCACGCCGTGATTGACGAGCACGGCAAAACCGATGTCTTCCAGGGCCGCGCCCAGTTGCGCTGCAAACTCCCGCTTGCCTTCATCGGTCCCGGACAGAAACAGGCTCAGATCACAAGTCCTGATCTGGTAATCGTCATCGAAGGCTTCCGCGCCGGCGCCCTCGGACAGGTAATAGACCTGGTCCTTTCTGACCTGGTCGAAACGACTGAAGTCCTGATTCAGAGCCCGGACACCCTTTGATTTGAGATCTTCCGTCATCATTGACCCGTGAACACGGAGCGCAGGTAGAGTAGCAGAATCACCAGCAGCGCCCCGGGAACGACCCAGCGCACCCAGTGAAAATAAAAACCCGGAAAAGCGCCTTCGCCCTGTGGAAAGACCTGCTTCAAGGTCTCGCGCTTACCCAGCCCCCAGGTCAACGCCAGAAGCGTCATCAGGCTGCCCATGACCTGCATGCCGGAACCAAAAATCATGTCCAGGATGGCGATCACCTCCGGGCGAAAGGCGCTGAGGGCGATGAGCGGCGCCTGCACCAGGGCCACGATCACGATCACCCGGTCCCGCCCGGTCGCTTTACCGCCGAAATCCTCCGCACCGCGGACCAGCACTTCCAGGGCGGCGATATTAGACAGAAACGCCACCATGGCCAGCGCCAGTAGAAACAGCCCGCCCAGCCAGCGACCACCCGCCAGGTTGGCGAACAACTGCGGCAGGGTCTCAAGGACCAGGCCCGGGCCCGTCGACATATCCAGCCCGAAAACCAGCACGGTGGGGACGATAAACAACGCCGCCAGGACAGCAGCCGCCGTGTCACCAAAGGCCGTCACGGCGGCGTCGGGGAGCAGGTGTTCCTTGTCGCCCAGATAACTCCCGTAGACCAGCATGAAGGTGCCGCCCAGGCCTACGGAAAAAAAGGATTGTCCGAGAGCGGCGAATATTTCCTCCGCTCCGATAGCGGAAAAGTCCGGTTTCAGAAACTCGGTCATGTGGTCCAACGCGCCGTCGAGCCTGAAGGCGCTGATCACCAGCCAAACGATGACGATCAGAAAAAAAGGCACGAACCACCGGCTCACGACTTCGATGCCACGCCTGAGCCCCCGGTGAATCACATAAAGACTCGATGCCATCAGCGCGAGGGCCAGAGCGTATTGCAGGACACCGTTTTGAAGGCCCGCCTGATAGTCCGCCATCCCGGAGCCGTCGAAGCCTCTCAGCACGGTGAAGCCGGCGGCATAAACGATGTTGGCGATGATCACCACATAGTAGGAATCCGCCACGAGGATGGTGATCAACAGAATCGTTCCAATGACTCGTCCCGGAACCCGCCCGAAGGCATGGCTAAACGCCCCGATGGGTCCCGAGCGGGTCGCCCGGCCCAGGGCCCACTCGGCCGTCAGAGCGGGGATGGCGAAGGCCAGGGTGAGCAACAGATAGATGACCAAGAACGCGCTGCCGCCGTACTGCCCCATCATGTAGGGAAAACGCCAGACATTCCCCAACCCCACCGACACACCGATCATCGTCAGCAGGACCGCGGCGCGGGAGGAGAAAACCGGACGCGTCATGGGTCGCCGGTTTCGTAGGACACAGCCGGGCTGCCCGCCGGGTAAAACACGCCCAGCACGTCGATGCCCTCAGCACCGGTGCACTCGAGACAATGAGGTTGTTCACGTGGCAGAAACATCAGCGACCCGGGCCCGACGGTTGCGCTCGATGTGCCGGCCCACAACCGGCCCTCACCCGACAACACGCACAAGGCTTCTTCGTAGAGGTGATAGTGCTCCGGCGCCTTCGACCGGGGCACATGGCCCACAAAGAGTGAGACGCGCTCGGATCCGTTGTGTTTGCCCAGCAACAGACGGAAATACCGTTCCCCGGTTTCTTCCCGCGCCGCCGCATGTGTCGATACTGCGCGTTCCGGCCAATGCTCATCGAAGCCGTCGGGCATCTGATCAAGCACTCGCAACGGAACCTCCGGACAAATACTGATCAACGCGCGCAACCCACCATCACTGCGCAATGAAAAGGCCTCACCCGGCTTGACGTGCACCGCCGTATCCGCAGAAACAGCAAAGGTCCGCCCGGAAATGACGATTTCACCACCGCCGTCCAGGAAAAAGAAAACTACATCGCTGACGCCCGCGCTCCAGACCGGCGTCGCACCACCGTTCAGTTGCAGCAACTGCTGCGAGAGATAACGAGAACCGTGTTTTGCACCGACGACCAAAGCCCGCGACCAGCGCTCATGTTGCTCGGACTCGAGCTGCTCACAGTGGGTAACAAAACAGCCGCCCTGCAATTCAGTCCTGTTCATCGCTTGTCTTCTCGCTGTCGGCAACGGCGAGTTGCAGGATCGCGTGGCGCACCTGATCGCTCAGCACGACGTGCGCATACTCGTTGAATATCGCCGTGGACTGGTCGTACTCGATTTTGTCCCGCGCGTTGACCGTTACCATGCCTTCCCTGATGAGCGTACGAATGAAATTCCGAAACACCGCACGATCCGCGAATTCGGGGGCGTTGTATTCGTGGAGCATGGCAATGCGTTGGGCCATCAGCTGACACATCTCCTCGAGCGCCTCCTGGGTCAGCTTCCCCGAACCGGCACGCCCCAGTACGGCGATAGTCATGAAAAAACGCTCGAGGGTCTGCAGACCTATCTGGGCGAGCAAGGCAAGCTGACCCGACTCCAACACCGTCGTGGCGGGGCGCGCTACCTTGCCGTCACCGCAGTCCTTCAGTAAGGCCAGTTCGAGCATGGCATCAACGGTCTGGTCCGCTACCGTCCCCACCTCGTTCCGGGGCCATGGCAGGAACAGTTCGGACTGGATGAAGGGGTAGACCAACTCGATGATCTCGCGAACGCGCTCCCTGGCAAGTTCCCGGCAGTTGATGAAACAACCAGCCACCAGCGAGGGAATCGCGAACAGGTGCAACACGTTGTTTCTGAAGTAAGTCATCAACTGCGCCTTGGGCTCTTCGATCCCTATGACGTCACCAAGACTGTGGGTGCGGCGTTCGACCATCTCCATGCGCTCGCCGTATTCGATCATCTCCGCCGGCCCCATCTCCGGCAGCGTGATGTATTCGGAGTAGGGGATCTTCTGAAGCATTCGCTTTTCGGTCCCCAGCATCCGAATCAGGTCCTGCTCGCCCATGGCCTGCCGCGACGTCGACAACAAAGTCAATGCGAGCAGATTGATGGGGTTCACCGACGCGGCCTCGTTGATCCGGGTCATGATCCGGTCACCAAGCGTGCCCGCCACGCTGTTCAGCCAGCCTGGCCGTTCCTCGGGATCGTATTTGCTCTCGCGCCACGTCGGATGTTCCGCATCCAGGAACACGTCCAGAAATATGGGCTCGCCGAAATTCACATGGACTCGTCCGAATTCACTTTTCAGTCGGCGCATCGATCTGAGCAGACCGCCGAAGGTCTCCTTGGACTTGGGGGCCCCACTCAGTTCCGACAAATAAGCCTGACCTTCCACGAGTTTTTCGTAACCGAAGTACACCGGGATGAAAACGAGTGGACGGCGCGTATCCTCCAACCAGGCGCGCATGGTCATGGCGAGCATGCCCGGGCGCGGCGGCAACAGGCGGCCGGTGCGGCTGCGCCCGCCCTCGATGAAATATTCCATGGCCACGCCCTTTTCGATCAGCGTTCGGACATATTCGCTGAATACCGCCGTATACAGGCGGTTACCCTGCAGCTTGCGTCGCAGATAAAAGGCGCCGACCCGGCGCAGCAGGGTACCCACGACGGGGAGGTTCAAATTGATCCCCGCCGCCACATGAGGCGGCACAAAGCCCTTCTGATACAACACATAGGACAACAGCAGATAATCAATGTGGCTGCGGTGGCAGGGCACATAAACCACGCTGTTACCCGGCGCTACCTCTTGCAGAACTTCGTCGTGATTCAGCTGGACACCGTCGTAAAGACGGTTCCAGAGCTGGGTCAGCACCCGGTCGGCAAAACGGATCATGGGGTAGGAATAGTCGGCGGCGATTTCCGTGGCATATCCCCGGGCGATGCGGGTCGCCTTTTCCTCGCTGATGTCACGGTTGCGCGCGGCGTTACCGATCGCCCTCTGGACCCTGGTGGTTCTCACCAGCGAATCCACCACGGTGCGCCGGTGCGACAGATCCGGACCCAGCATTGCCGTGCGCTGGCGGCGGAAATGCACGCGCACAACGCGATTGAGTTTGCGCAGCGTCCGCGCCCGTCCGATGTCCTCGTCCACGAGCTGACGCAGATGAATGGGTTTGTTGAACTGCATGAAGGTGTTTCGACCGTGCAGAACGATCGTCATGATCTGGCGAATCGGACCGGTGGGCGCCCAGGTATCCGAGAACCACGACCGCAACCAACCTTCTTCTTCACGATCCGGCGAACGGCCCCAGAACACGGAAGCCGGCACCAGCTGGATGTCCAGCGTCGGATCGGTACGCACCGCATCCACCAACCCCTCCATTTGCGCCGGGATACGGGCCACCGGACGGCGCACCGGCCAGCCTTCCATGCGGATCACCGGGAACACGGCCCGGCCTGTCTTGTGACAGTCAATCTCCAGTCCGGCCAGGGGGCGGGGCAGCCCGGCGTCGATGCACGCCTGTTCAACCACCAGCAGATTCGAACGCGAGCGCTTTTCGAGCATGTAGAAGACCGGCACGTCCAGGTCGATACCCAGACTGGCGATGTCCTCCGGCAACACGCGGGTTCGCACCCAGAGCATCAGGAAACGGCGCAGCACCGACAGTCCCGCGTTGCGCAGTCTGGCCCAGAGTTCGACCACCCGACTGAAGAAGTTGCTGCGTTTCACGGAAATACGAGCGCCGTCACCGGCACTTGCGGCTTACTGAGGGGTCACCGATTGTAAGGCCTCGCCGTACCCGCGGCCAGTAGAGGGACTCTGTGGGTCGATTTTTTAGTCCGTGACGCGCGTCGCCTGCAGGCCCTTGGGCCCCCGTTCGAACTCGTAACGAACGGTCTGGCCCTCCTTGAGGGTCCGGAACCCGTCACCTTCGATGACGGAAAAGTGCACAAAAACGTCTTCACCTCCACTTTCCGGACAGATGAAGCCAAAACCCTTGGCATCGTTGAACCACTTGACGGTGCCGACATTCATGGAACTGTACCTCTTGTTCTTATTGCTCAGAGGGGGGCGGGCAATGATCCGCGGCGCCATACACTATCAATGCTCTGGCGCTGACTCAAGTCTTGAAATTACCGGCTTCCGTCGCCACCACAAAACAATAACTTATCAGACCATTGAATGCCCGGACCGCTGCTACGCGCTGCCACAACTGCCGCGATCAGAGTCGTTCGCCGCATTTGCGACAGAAGCCGGCGTCGTTGTCGTGTCCCACTGCACCGCAAGAAGAACACGCATGCAGCGAGCGGGCCTGCCGGATCACGTGTGACAATTCCGCCGCGTAAATACCCGTTGGAACCGCGATAATCCCGTAACCCATGATCATGATGATGGAGGCCAGGGTCTGGCCGAGGGGTGTCACGGGACTGACATCCCCGTAACCGACCGTGGTCAACGTGACGATCGCCCAGTAGACCCCGCGCGGGATGCTCGTAACACCGTTTTCGGGACCCTCGATCAGATACATGAGTGCTCCGAACACGATCACCAACGTCAAGATCGTGTACAGAAACACCAGTATCTTGCGGCGGCTGTTCTTGAGGGCCTGCATCAGGGCATCCGTTTCACCCACATAACGCGCCAGTTTGAGTACACGAAACACCCGCAGGATTCGCAGAATCCGGATTACGAGCATGTACTGAGCGCCGGTAAATATCAGGCTCAGGTATGTGGGGATGATGGACAGCAAATCCACCAGCCCGAAAAAACTGGTGGCGTACTGCTTGGGCGATTTGACGACCCACAATCGGACAAGGTATTCGATGGTAAATATGATCGTGAAAAACCATTCCGCCACATACAGGATTTCACCGTAACGAGCGTTCACGCCGGCGACCGTATCGAGCATGACGGCTGTCACACTCAGCAGAATCATGATGATCAGGAATACATCGAAGGCCTGGCCGGCGGGCGTATCGGACCCGAAGATGATCGTGAAAAGTTTCTCCCGGATTCCGTCCCCGCCTGGATCGTTCGGCTCACCCCGATCACTCGGATTACCCGGGGGAACGATAATTTTTTCATTCACTGTCTGGTCCTCCCGGCATGCCAGACGGCCTGAAGGCGCGCCCAGGCGCCAGTTTCAACGATGGAAACGCCACAGAGGCACGTCACGGCGTTTGAACAACGGTATCAGCGCCAAACCCGCGACAAATCCGCCGAGATGCGCGCGAAAGGCAACGCCGCCTTCACCCTCGGGCGTCATGAACGTGGACAGCAATTGCAGAAAAAACCAGAAACCCAGCACGGCCAGGGCGGGAAGGCGAACCATGTGCGCGTAGAAACCGAAGGGGATTGCCACGAGCACGTGGGCCCTGGGGAAAAGCAGGACATAGGCACCCAGCACGCCCGAGATGGCGCCGCTGGCACCGATCATGGGGATCTCCGAGCCCGGCGCCGGCAGCGCCTGGGCCAGCACTGCGACGACGCCGCAGATGATGTAGAAAACCGCAAAACGGCCATGGCCCATGCTGTCTTCAACGTTATCGCCAAAGATCCACAGATACAGCATGTTGCCGATCAGATGCATCCACCCGCCGTGCAAGAACATGGACGTGAGCACGGTGAGTTGCGTGGGAACCCACACGAGGTCCGCGGGCAACTGGGCGCCACCCAACAACACCGCGGGGATGGCCCCCAGCGCATACACCGCTCTCTGGCCTGCTTCCGGTCCCAACGAAAACTGCCACAGGAACACGACAACGCAGGCCACCACAAAAGCGCGGACGACCCACGGCGTGAGGTTCGTCGGGTTGTCGTCTCTGAGTGGAATCACGTGGGTTCCGTCCCTCGTCTGTCGGGTTCAGCGGGTCAAGGCGTAATAGATCACGTAGAACCAACTAAAGAATCCGTGAAAGATCGCCCACAGGATAGAGCCATTCTTGCTCCAGGAAATCGCGATGGCCAGCGCCGCGCCAAAAGTGATGCCTTGACGCACCACCTCCCCACGATAGTTCACATACATGCTCATGCTCTTCTCCAAATCGTCTCAGGCGCGCCATTATGGCACGGCGTTTGCGGCCCCAAGTGTGCCGATGGTTGCTACCATCGACGGCGGCCTGAACCGCTGGACACTTTCCGGCCAGCCGGTATGCTTGCGCCTTTGCGCGCACGGCCAGGAACCGCGCGAACACAAACGCGACATCCGGACATGAGCAAAGACGAGACCACCACGCCTGCCAATTTCATTCGCCAGATCATCGATGAAGACCTGGCGGCTGATCGCGTATCGCAGATCGTCACACGTTTCCCGCCGGAACCCAACGGATACCTGCACATCGGACATGCCAAGGCCATCTGCCTCAACTTCGGTATCGCCGGAGACTATGACGGCGTTTGTTATCTGCGCTTCGACGACACCAATCCCATAAAAGAGGAATCCCGCTACGTAGAGGCCATAAAGGATGACATCCACTGGTTGGGGTTCCAGTGGAAGGAAATCCGCCATACCTCGGATTATTTCGAAACGTTGTACTCACGGGCGGTGGAACTCATCGAAAAAGGTCTGGCCTATGTGGACGATCTTTCCATGGAGGAAATCCGTGAGTACCGAGGCAAATGGAACGCACCGGGCCAGGAAAGCCCCTACAGGAATCGGCCGGTTGAGGAAAACCTCGATCTGTTCCGGCGCATGCGGGCCGGCGAGTTCGAGGACGGCAGCAGGGTATTGCGTGCGAAGATCGACATGGCCTCGTCCAACATGAACATGCGAGACCCCACCCTGTATCGGGTTCGCAAGGTTACGCATCAAAATACGGGCGACGAGTGGTGCATCTACCCCATGTACGATTTTGCTCATTGCCTGTCCGATGCCGAAGAACACATTTCGCATTCGCTTTGCAGCCTGGAATTCGAGGATAACCGGCCGCTGTACGACTGGGTTCTTGATAACAGCTCGCCTCCGAGCCGCCCTCACCAATACGAATTCGCGCGGCTTAACCTGGAATACACGATCCTTTCCAAGCGCAAGCTGACACTGCTGGTGGACACCGGCAAAGTCTCCGGTTGGGATGATCCGCGCATGCCCACGATATCCGGGCTGCGCCGGCGCGGTTACACGCCGGAGTCAATACGCGACCTGTGTGATCGGGTCGGCGTTACCAAAAAAGACAGCGTCGTGGAAATGGGCGTCCTGGAAAACACCATCCGCGAAGACCTGGACCGCACGGCACCCCGTGCCATGGCCGTGCTGAACCCGCTGAAGCTGGTCATCACCAATTATCCCGAAGGCGAGAGCGAGGAACTCGACGCTGCCAATCATCCTCAAAAACCCGAAATGGGTTCGCGCAAGATCCCGTTCGGCCGGGAGCTTTACATTGAACGGGACGATTTCATGGAAGACGCGCCGAAGAAGTTTTTCCGTCTGACGCCGGGGTGCGAAGTGCGCCTGCGTTACGCCTATTTTGTCACCTGCACCGATGTCATCAAGGACGCGCATGGCCATATCACCGAAGTGCACTGCACTTATGATCCCGCCACCAAAGGTGGTGGCTCACCTGACGGGCGCAAGGTAAAGGGCACGATCCACTGGGTGTCCGCGCCACATGCAGTCGAAACACAGGTGCGACTCTATGATCGGTTGTTCACCACGCCGGTCCCGGGTAAGGACACGGGTGATTTCATGGACGATCTGAACCCGGACTCCGCCGTAACCGTCAAGGCCTTTCTGGAGCCGGCGCTGGGCGCCGCGGAACCCGGCAGTCATTTTCAGTTCGAACGGCTGGGTTACTTCTTTGTGGACCCGATAGATTCCGCGCCACAGCGCCCGGTGTTCAACCGCACCGTGACCTTGCGCGATTCCTGGGCCAAGGGAAGAAAATGAGCCCCAAAACCATGACAGTCACGGTTTTTTTTGGCCGGTTTCTTTGACAAGGAACAGTCAGCCTGAGCCACCGGCCAGCCAGGCCTCGATCCCGGACTTGAGGCCTTCGATGGGTTGATATCCACTGCTGAGCAGGCCATAGCGATCGTCGTGTTCGAGCACGACGGTCGGGAAACCGCGAACGCCCAGCGAATGGCTGAAGCGGAAGTCATCCAGCGTACGGTCCCGGGCAGCGTCGGTGTCCAGTTGCCCGGCAAACGCATCCGCGTCGAGGCCAGCGATGGAAGCCGCGATTTCACGCAGCACGTCGGACTCCGTAACGTCGCGCCGCTTTACATAGAAACCTTCGTGAAGTGAACGCAACAGCTGCAAGGCCACCCGGTCACCCGCCAGTTCCCTGGCGGTAACCACCGCGCGGCAAGCCGGTTCCGTGTCATAAACAAATCCGGCGGGAAACGCGCCGTCAAAGGTGAAGGGCTGCCCGGTCATTTCGTGAACGCTTTGCCAGTGGTGAAGGATCTCGTCGCGCATAACATCGTCCATGGCTTCTTTGGTATAGGAGCGCAACCCGCCGGCCACCATGCGCAGTGAGAGTTGGCCGGCAAATTCCTCAATCAACTCATCGATGACCGGCGCGAAGCCCCAGCACCAGGAACACATGGGGTCCGCGATGTAAACAAGGGTTCTGTCGCCGCTCACGAACTTGTCTCCAGCACGCCCTTTACCCAGTGCTCCGTGACACGCGCCATTTCCTCGAAGACTGTTTCTTCAGTATCCCGACGTTTGAGTACACGGTAACCATGGTCGGCCGTATCCAGCCAATGCAGTGTAGCTTGCGACAGATTGGCGCAAACACTCTCCAGCAGATCCGGCTGTGCCAGGCGGTCCCGGGTACCGGACAGAAACAGCACGGGAATCCGCAGTCCTTGAAGGTGTGTTGCCCGCTCGATTGACGGTTTAGCCGCCGGATGCAAGGGAAAGCTGCAGAACACCATGCCCCTCAACCCGGCGATGCTCCGTTGGGCCTGAACCGTGGAAGTCATGCGTCCGCCAAAGGAGTGTCCGCCGGCGAACACGGACAAATCGGGCATGATTTCCGTCGCCCGTCCGAGCGCCGCGCGAACCGTGGCCAGGATCAACGGGCGCGCATCGATCCGCCGTGAGCCACGCTCGGAATAGGGGAAGTTGTAGCGAAACACCGCCAGATCGCGTCGGATCAGGGCGTTGGCGATTTCCTCCATGGTGGCGTGCTCCCGGTTCGACCCGGCACCATGACCCAGGACGATGACGCAACGGGCAGCATCGGGACGTTGCAAGCGGGCACTGACGCTGGCGCCCTCAACGGTGATCGTGTGTTTCGAATCCTGCATGGTGGCCACTCTCAAGCCTGATAATATGTCAGGTCAGTTGCCCGGGGGGATCGCTTTGCAGCCGGTTTTCAGACATACGCTTTTCGTTTTCCTGCTCACGACACTCCTCGGCAGTGTGCCGTCCCTATCCGCGCAGGAAAGCGCAGGCGCGACGTCCCCGGAAGCCGTGCCGAAAATCGGCGTCTTTGACATCAGCCCCCAGATCCAGGAAACGGTCGTCGCGATGCGTCAGGCCCGGGAACGCATGGCGCCGGACCCGGCCATTGAAACCCTGCAGGAAAACTCCGATCAGCGCCGCCGCCAAAAACTGCCGGTCAAGGTGGCCTTCGGCAGCGACCCGCGCAAGGTGGAGGAAATCCTGATAACAGTCGCCGAAGAACACGAAGCGACTCTGAAGGACCCCGCCCCCATGGCCCTGTTCGATGGCACCACCGAAACCGGCATGAATTTTAATCTCCTGTGGTGGGTGCCTTTCGACGTCGGCCTGGGCGCCCGCAACCAGGTGGCCATCGCTACCCATGAGGCGCTCCGGGACGCGGGCATCGAGGCCCCGATCCCTGTCCGCCGGGTCTCCAATCCTTCGGCCGAATCTGGCTGACCCGGTCCCGCTCCGGCAGATTTCCATTCGTGCCCCCGAATCCCGCTGACCCGTTCCCGGTCCGGCGCCTCGCCGATAAGCAGGGACACCCGGGACGGGTGTCCCTGAGCTGGATGTTACCGTGGTAATTTGGTAACGTTCGACCATGAAAGACGACAAACTGATCGTGGAGCGCGTCCAGACGGGCGTGCGCATGGAAAAGCGGCTGGTGAAGGTGCTCAAGGCCCTGGCTGACTACCATGACATCAGCATGGGTGACCTGCTGGAAGGTGTGGTGCTCCACGCTTTCGACGGCAAATGCGCCTTCGGCGAGGACTCCCTGGGCGTGATCACATCGCTCAAACAGGTCTACGGCCTGGATCTGGATGCGACCGCCAGCCACAAACTGAGAGAAAGTTCATGAACCTGGCAACAAGCAGGGACGCACTGCTGGACGAGGATGCGTTAATCGACGCCTTCGAGACCTGCACCCTGCCCAAGGGCGCGTTGGACCACGCCGCACACGTGCGAGTGGCCTGGATCTATCTGCAGGATCTGCCCCTGGTCCGGGCGCTGGAGCGGTTCGCCGTCAGTCTCAAACGTTATGCCCAATCCGTGGGAGCCGACGGTCTGTACCACGAGACCATCACCTGGACCTATATGTTCCTGATCAACGAACGCAGAGAGCGTGCGCCGGGCTCATCCTGGGAAGAATTCGCTGCGGCCAACCCTGATCTGTTTGGCGATCACAAACAGCTGCTCAGCCGTTATTACAGCCAGGAAACGCTGCATTCCGATCTCGCTCGTCGCACCTTCGTCATGCCTGATGCGTCTGCACGGATTCACAGACGACGCCGGTATTCCACGATGCGATAGGTTTCTTCAAAACCCAGGTGCTTGTGAAAACCCTGGGAACCGCGGTTCGCCAACAGCGCATCGCTGGCCATCTCGCTGCAACCGTGCTGACGGAACCACTCGGCGGCGTGGTCCACCATGGTTCTGGAGTGGCCCTTGCGCCGGTACCGGGGCTCGACGTAGATACCCTCGAGGTATCCCACCGGCGAACCGAGGCACCCGTCCACGATATTGCGCAGCGATAATTCCATGAAACCCACCGGTTGCCCATGCTGCCAGGCGAGAAAACACACGCGATCGGTTGCGGCGGCAATCAACTGCATCTCCTCGTCGTGGAACTCCGCTGTGAGTCCCACATACAGTGCATCGCGCATGCGCCGCCAGACATCAAAGTGCTCGGCAGCGGGTTCGGAGAGCTGGATGGACATCAGAACGAGGAACCGGGTTGTTCCAGAAAAGCCAATTCCTCGGGCATGCTTTCCCGGTCCAGGATCTCATTGCGGTG
>SMWH01000085.1 GCA_004357005.1 Gammaproteobacteria bacterium | reverse complement strand
CCTACGAACGCAGGCCTATGCCCGCGCGCAACAAATACAGACAGACCACGGTGAGAATCACGCCGAAAACGAGGATCATGGCGTAGGCATAGACCACGTTGATATCCGACACACCCAGGATACCGTAACGAAAGGCGTTCACCATGTACAAGATGGGATTGAGCAGCGAGGCCTTCTGCCAGAACTCAGGAAGCAACTGGATCGAATAGAACACCCCGCCCAGATAGGTCAACGGTGTCAGTATGAAAGTCGGGATGATGGCGATGTCATCGAATTTCCTGGCGAAAATCGCGTTGATCATCCCCAACAGGGAAAACACGACGGAGGTGAGCAGCACTACCGATAGGGTCACGGGCATGCTGTGAACCCGCACATCCGTAAAGGCCAGGGCCACCAGGCTGACGACACCACCCACCATCAGACCCCGGGCCATGCCGCCCGACACATACCCGGCCAGGATCACGTAGTTGGGCATGGGTGAAACCAGCATTTCTTCCACGTGCTTGCCGAATTTGGCCCCGAAAAAGGACGACACCACGTTGGAATAGGAACTGGTGATCACCGACATCATGATCAGCCCTGGCACGATGAAATCCATGTAACTGAAGCCGCCCATCTGCCCGATGCGGCTGCCGATCAGCTTTCCGAAAATCGCAAAGTACAGACTCATGGTGATCGCTGGCGGTACGACGGTTTGACCCCAGATGCGCAGAATCCGGGAAATCTCCCTGCGCACGATGGTCACGAACGCGTTCCAGTTCCGACGCGACACTGACAGTGACAACACGTTGACGTTTTCCGCGCGCACGCTCATGACCTGTCCACCAGCCGCAGGAACACGTTTTCCAGACGATTGCTTTTGTTGCGCATGCTCAGTACTTCGATCCCGCTGGCCGCCAGCGCGCCGAACAGGCCGTTGAGGCTGCGCGATTTGGGCAACACCGCTTCCAGCGTGGTCGCGTCTACCCGCGTCACCTCATAGCCGTCCAACTCCGGCAGCGTATCCAGCGGCGTGCGCAGATCCAGCACAAAGGTTTCGATATCCAGGGTGGCCAGCAGCTCCTTGACGCTGGTGTTCTCCACGATCCGCCCACGATCAATGATGGCAACCTTTTTGCACAGGCTCTCGGCTTCCTCCAGGTAATGGGTCGTGAGAATAATGGTCGTGCCTTCATCGTTGATGCGCCGGATGAACTTCCACATGGAACGCCGGATCTCGATATCCACCCCGGCGGTAGGTTCATCGAGGATCAACAAGCGTGGATCGTGCACCATGGCCCGGGCGATCATGAGCCGGCGCTTCATGCCCCCGGACAGACTCCGGGAGATCTGATCCCGCTTGTCCCACAGCTCCATTATTTCCAGGTAACGCTGCGCCTGTTTCATCGCCTGCCGGCGCGGCATCCCGTAGAACCCGGCCTGATTCACGACGATATTGAAGGCCGATTCGAACTGGTTGAAGTTGGTTTCCTGGGGCACCACCCCAATAAAGGCCTTGGCGGTTTCCAGTTCGGTGTCGATACTGTGACCGAAGACCTCCACGGACCCGGACGTCTTGTTGACCAGTGAACACACGATACCGATCAGGGTAGACTTACCCGCCCCGTTGGGGCCAAGAAGAGCAAAAAAATCCCCTTCTTCTACGGCGAGGCTGACGTCAACCAGGGCCTGCACGCCGTTACGATAGGTCTTGTACAGATTATGGATGAATAGCGCTTTCATGGGCCCCGGGTGGCTTTGAGCAAGGCGGGCAATTATAGCCCCCGCTTTGACAAAGGTAAGGGACGACAAAGGCAATGAAGGAACATTTCAACCTGACGCTCAAGTGGTCGAAGATGCTGTGCGAGGACGTGCGGCATCTGGTTTTCGTGCGGGAGGATGGCAAACCCATGCCCTGCATACCCGGGCAGTTTATCCAGATTCACTTTTCCCACGAAGGTGAGGATCAGCGTCGCAGCTACAGCATCGCCACGGTGCCCGGCGCCCCCGGCCCGGCCGAAGTAGACGAGGTGGAAATTGCCGTGTCCTATATTGAGGGTGGAGCGGCCACGGCTTTGCTGTCGGGCCTCCAGCCCGGCGAGGCGCTCGAAAGCTCGGGTCCCTATGGTCGCTTCTGCCTCCGCGACAACGAAACGCCGAAACGCTACGTGCTGGTGGCCACGGGCACCGGCGTCACCCCCTACCGGGCCATGCTCCCGGAGATCGCCCACCGCATGGCAGAACACGGCACCCGGTTCTTCCTGATACACGGCGCCCGCCGCCGGGAGGAGGTGCTCTACGGCGAGGAATTTGCCGCTTTCGCACACACCCACCCGGGTTTCGAGTACCAGGCCCGTATCAGCCGGCAACAACCCGATGACCCCCAACCCTGGGAACACCCGGGCCACGTACAGGATGCCTTCGAAGCCCTTGGCCTGAACCCGGAAACCGATATTATCTATCTGTGCGGCAATCCGGACATGATTGACGACGCCGTCACCCGCCTGAAACAAAAGGGTTTTACACCCCGCAACATGCGACGGGAAAAATACGTGTCGAATCGTTGATTGGGGGTTGATCGGGGAAGGGTTTTCGGCCTGGCGGCACGCCCTTTGGTGAATTCCTTCACGGTATGCCGCCCTGAGATCCATTAAAGTCTGCCAGCAATGGCCGGGCCGGATGCCGGGGCTGTTTTGGGGGATATCGGCCGTTATCGGCACGTTCGCAACAGTTGCAGGGAATTCGCAACACACTCGTGGCGGCATGGGGACTGGACGAATCTGACGCGGGTGTTATATTGAGAACCAAGCCCTCCCCCGTGGGAGATGACGCGACACGATGAAAGGCCTGACCGCAACAATAGGGGTGTTGTCGCTCTTGGCAGGCGCCTCCACCGCCGCCGAGTCCTTTGCCGGCGACCAGACCCCTGTGCCGCTGATTTCCAGCGCCTCCACCATCACCAGCGTGGATGGCGGCGCCGGCGATTCCCGTGCGCGTCACCTGCAACGCATGCACGACGACGAGCTGCCAGACCACTGGTTCAGGCCCCGGATCATCGTCGCTGAACCAGCCTGGGGACACAGGACCCGGGATCCCTTTGCACGCTCCCACCTGTTCGATGACGTCCGGTTTCGCAGTGATGGCAGCCTCGGCGACCAGATAGCCGATCAGTATGATGGCTTCGGGCGCAACCTCTCCACCAAAATGCTGGGCAAACAACGGGGCGAAAACGTGCGCTTCAAACGCGTTGATGATGGCGTCGGCGTCAGCATCGACTTCGACTGACTCTCCGCCCCGGTAATCCAGAATCATGTGAACGCACCGCTCGGGTGTGGATTGTTGTTCGGACGTCAACATTGGATTTGACTAACAGCGCGTGCAACCGAATTTGCGACGGGCCATCCGCGGGTGGTCCGTTGTCACATGCGTCACGTTTGCGCTTGTTTTTTTTGTCCCTCCCGTTGCTGGGTATCGTAACCAGTGACGCCCTGGCGGAAGTCGTCTTCGAGGATTGCCGCCTGGCGGCGCCGGGTACGACGTTGCGCAGCAACGCGCGCTGCGCCACCTATGCGGTAGCGGAAAACCCGGATGAGCCCGCCGGAAGACAGATCGACCTCAAGGTCGCCGTGATCCCGGCTCGGGGCAAGCCGGTGCAGTCGGACGCAGTCCTGTTCCTGGCCGGCGGACCGGGCCAGTCCGCCACGGAAAGCTGGCCCGGCATCGCTCACGCTTTTCGTTCCGTCCGCGCTCATCGCGACATCCTGCTGGTGGATCAACGGGGCACCGGGGGCTCGAACTCCTTGACCTGTCCCTGGAGCGAAGAACTCGAACTGGTCGATCCTGACACGCTGGATCTGGCCGCCCTGAGCCGGGAATGCCTCGAACAACTGGATGCAGACACGCGTTTCTACACCACGACTATGGCGGTGCAGGACCTCGAAGCAGTGCGCCTGGCGCTGGGCTATGAGCAGTTGACCCTGGTGGGCGTGTCCTATGGCACCCGGGTGGCGCTAGAGTACCTGCGCCGCTATCCGGAATCGGTGCGCGCGGTCGTGCTCGACGGCGTGGTTCCTCCGGAACTGGCGCTGGGTGGCGAACACGCGCGCAATGCCCAGCAGGCTCTGGATGATGCCTTCGCGCGCTGTGTGGAGAACGCCGTTTGTCACGAAAGTTTCGGGGATCCCGCCGAGAGCTTTGCCGAACTCCGCCAGGCACTGTCTGATGGCTCGATAAAAGTCCAGTTGCGTCACCCCGCCACCGGCGCCGCGCTGGAGCTGCCATTCAACACCCTGTCCCTGGCCGCCGCAATACGCCTGTTGAGTTATCAGCCAGAAGGAGTAGCCCTCATTCCCCTGTTGTTGAACGATGCCGTGACGACCCGGGATTTTTCACGTGTGGCGGCCCAGGCGCTGATGACCGGCGCCACGCTCGCCCGCAGCCTGAGCCGCGGCATGGAGTTGTCCGTGGTTTGCAGCGAGGACGAACCGTTTTTTGCGCCCCGCGAATCGGACCAGGATACTTACCTGGGCCACCGCTTTACCGCCATGATCACAGAACAATGTGAGGTCTGGCCAAGAGGCGCCGTCCCGGACGATTTTCACGCTCCGGTGACTTCCGACACAGCCGTGCTGTTGTTGTCCGGCCAAAACGATCCGGTGACGCCGCCACGTTATGGCGACCAGGTGGCGGCAACCCTGTCCAATGCGCGTCATGTGGTCGCTCCCGGCCAGGGTCACAACGTCATTCCCCGGGGTTGTGTCCCGCGCGTGCTCGCGGCTTTCATCGAAACCCCGGACCCGGACGCGCTGGATGTGGCTTGCATCGACGATCTGGGACCCGCGCCCTTCTTTACGACCTTTACCGGGCCCGAGCCATGATCGAGGTTCAGCACCTGCGTAAGTCCTTCGGTGAGGTGCACGCGGTGAAAGACGTGTCCTTCACCGCCCGGGACGGGCATATCACGGGCCTTCTGGGCCCCAACGGCGCCGGGAAAACCACGACCCTGCGCATGCTCTACGGATTGCTGGTTCCTGACGAGGGGACCATCCGCATCGACGGACACGACCCGTTGACCGATATCCAGGCCGTGCAGCGCTCCATCGGCGTGCTGCCAGACAACCGCGGGCTCTACAAGCGCCTCACCGCCCGGGAGAACATTCGTTATTTCGGCGCCCTGCACGGCCTCGAGGGCGCCAGGCTCGAGTCGCGTATCGATGAGCTGGTACAAGACCTGGATTTGACTGATTTCATCGATCGCCGCACCGAAGGTTTTTCACACGGCGAACGCGTCAAGGTGGCCATCGCCCGGGCGCTGGTGCACGGACCCCGCACCCTGATGCTGGACGAGCCGACCAATGGGCTCGACGTCATGAGTACCCGGGCCATGCGCCGCTTCCTGCTGAATCTCAAGGACGCCGGACACTGCGTGCTGTTCTCCAGCCACATCATGCAGGAGGTCACGGCCCTGTGTGATCGCATCGTGGTCATCGCCCATGGCCGGGTGGTGGCGGCCGGCACGCCCGATCAACTGCGTTCGGCGACCGGCCAGGACAATCTGGAAGACGCGTTCGTTAAGGTTATAGGCTCCGGGGAGGGACTGTTGGCATGAGACCAGGCTTGAAGCTGCCGTCCGCCGTCAGGTCCGGGGAAGGGCTGCTCGCATGAACCCCAGAGCTGTTCATCCCGCCGCCGTTCGTCACTGGATCCGAACGACTACGGGCACCGCGACGGCTCGCGCGTCCGGGGCATCCGTCGACATGAAGCCCGCCGGATTCGAGCGATCGCGAACACCGCCACAACTCGCGCGGCCGGGGGCTGCGCGAACATGAACGCCCGCGGCGCCTGGGTGGTCTTCCGCAAGGAGGTGACCGAAAACCTCCGGGACCGGCGCGCGGTGATGTCTGCATTGCTCTATGGTCCGCTCATCGGGCCGCTGATGTTCGCCGGCATGATGACCATGGTGCTGAAGGTCCAGGAAGAACGTGCCGAGGCGCCACTCGAGATCCCCGTCGCCGGCCAGGACAACGCGCCGAACCTGATCACCTTCCTGCGCCAGCAAGGAGCGCAGATCCAGCCGGCCCCTGCCGACGCAGAAGCAGCGGTACGCGCCCAGGACGAAGAAGTCGTTCTGGTGATCCCCGAGACCTTCGCCGAACAGTTTCGGGCCGGGGAGCCCGCCACGGTGCGGCTGATCCTGGATGAGTCGCGACGCGAATCCGGCACCAAGATCCGGCGGGTCACCACCCTGCTCGACGCCTATTCCCGTCAAATCGGCCTGCTGCGGCTGCAGGCCCGGGGCGTCAACCCGGCGATCACGCGTGCGCTGGCGGTAGAAGAAGTGGATCTGTCCACGGCGGAAAGCCGGTCCGTGATCATTCTCGGCATGCTGCCCTATTTCGTGATGCTGGCGCTGTTCGTGGGCGGCATGTATCTGGCGATCGACACGACCGCCGGCGAAAAGGAACGTGGCTCCATGGAGCCCCTGCTGATCAACCCGGTTTCCCGGGGCGCCATCATGTCCGGCAAGCTGGCGGCCACCGTGGTTTTTTCCCTGGCTTCGCTGATGCTCACGCTCGTGGCTTTCGCTTTCAGTCTCGGGTGGGTACCCGCGGACAGCCTCGGGATCTCCATCGACCTGAGCGCGACCAAGGTCATCGCGCTGTTTCTCATTGTCGCGCCGGTGGCGTTGCTGGCCTCGGGCCTGCAGACCATCATCGCCAGCTTTGCCAAGGGGTTTCGCGAGGCCCAGACTTATCTTTCGATCCTGATGCTCGTCCCCATGATCCCGGTCGTGGTGTTATTGATAATGCCCGTAAAGGCCAAGACCTGGATGATGACCGTGCCCATCCTTTCCCAGACCATGCTGATCGAAAAAGTGGTGCGCGGCGAGCTGATTCCCACCGTCGACATTGCCATCTCCGTGCTGTGTACGACGGCGCTCGGGCTGATCTTCGCCGTCCTCGCGGCACGACTCTATGATCGGGAGCAGATGCTCCAATCGACTTGACGGCCACCTGACGACTTACTTGCCGATACAAAAGCTCGAGAAAATGCTGCCCAGCAGATCGTCACTGGTGAATTCGCCAGTGATCTCACCCAGGGCGTTCTGGGCCTGACGAAGATCTTCAGCAAGCAATTCTCCGGAACGTGTTTCCCGGAGCTGGGTTTTCCCGCTCACCAGATGCTCTCGCGCGCGCTTGAGCGCATCCAAATGTCGTGTCCGTGCCAGGAAAGTGCCTTCGCCGGTGTCGTGAAAACCCGCCACGGCGCGCAGGTGCTCCCGCAACGCATCCAGTCCGGCGCCCGTCGTCGCCGACAAACGAACGGTGTCGCCCCACCCGTCGTGCTCGAAACCCGGCTCGGCGCCGCTCAGATCGATCTTGTTGCGCACCGTGGTGACAGGGATATCTCCGGGCAACTCGTTCAGCAGCGCCGTGATGTTCCCGGGTTTCGTGTCATCCAGGACCAGGAGTACCCGATCGGCTTCTCGCATCTGGGCCCGGGCCCGGCGCACGCCCTCGGCTTCGACGATGTCCGGAGATTCCGTCAGCCCGGCGGTGTCCACGATATGCAGCGGCATGCCATCCAGGCTCAATTGCTCACGCACCAGGTCGCGGGTCGTGCCGGGCACAGGGGTCACGATGGCCGCGTCGTACCCGGCCAACGCGTTCAGCAGGCTGGATTTGCCCGCGTTGGGCCGGCCTGCCAACACCAAGGTCAAACCGTCGCGCAACAACCGCCCCTGCTGGGCCCCGTCCAGCAGCGAGTCAACGCATCCCAGCAAATCATCCAGATCGTTCGCAAGCCTGTCGTCAGCCAGGAAATCGACCTCTTCTTCCGGAAAATCAATCGCCGCTTCCACGTAGCTTCGCAGTCCGATCAACCCGTCCAGCATTTCGCGCACTCGTTTTGAGAACACGCCGCTGAGCGATCTTGCCGCTGCCCGGACCGCCTGCTCGGTGGCGCTGTCGATGAGGTCCGCTACTGCTTCGGTCTGTGCCAGATCGAGCTTGCCGTTGAGAAAGGCGCGGCGCGAAATCTCCCCGGGTTCGGCGATGCGCGCACCGAGAGAAACGCACAAACGCAACAACATGTCCAACAACACCGGACCGCCGTGGGCCTGCAGTTCCAGAACGTCCTCGCCGGTAAAGGAGCCGGGCCCCGGAAAAAACAGGGCAATCCCTTCATCGATGACCTCGCCCCCGGCATCCCGGAAGGCGCCATAGCGGGCCATCCGTGGCGGCGGTTTTTTTCCCAGGACCCTGTCGGCGATCCGCGAGGCTGCGGGTCCGGACACGCGCACGATGCCCACACCGCCGCGCCCGGCGGGTGTGGCTATCGCGCAGATGGTGTCGTGACTATCAGCGACCATATTTCGTGGCCGCAAAGGCAGAGCCTAGCGTTTGCCTGTATCGCTCCGCTCGATGCGTTTAGTAATGATGTACTGCTGCGTCAGCGACAGCAGCTGGTTGGTGGTCCAGTACAGCACAAGGCCGGACTGAAAAAACGCGAACATGACAGTGAAAACGATCGGCAGCGCCATCATGACTTTTTCCTGTACCGGATCCGCGCTGGGTGTCGGTGAGAGTTTTTGGCTGGCCAACATGCTCACGCCCATGATGATCGGCAGGATGAAGTACGGGTCCGGAGAACTCAGATCCTGCAGCCACAGGGCAAACGGGGCCTGGCGCAGTTCCACGCTTTCCAGCAATACCCAGTACAAGGCAATAAACACCGGGATTTGTACCAGAATCGGCAGACAGCCGCCCAGGGGATTTACCTTTTCTTCCCGATACAGCTCCATCGTTGCTTGCTGGAGTTTCTGTTTGTTGTCTCCATGACGCTCACGCAGCGTCTGTATCCTGGGTTGCAACTTGCGCATACGCGCCATCGACCGATACTGCGTTTCCGACAACTTGTAGAAAACGAGCTTGATGAGCACCGTCAAAAGAATGATGGACCAACCCCAGTTACCCACCACCTGGTGAATCCAGTTCAAGATCCAGAACAGGGGCTGGGAGATCACCGTAAATATTCCATAGTCCACAGTGAGCACAAGGCCGGGGGCGATTTCGGGCAACAGGTTCTGAAGCTTGGGCCCACTGAACAACAGCGCCCGGAACTCGCCGGTTTCCCCTGGAGCGACCTGGAGAAAGGGCGATGCGGCGCCAATGGTGAATCGCGGCGGGGTGGTTTCGGACGAACGCACCAGGCTGTAGAAACGGCTCTCGTCCTCCGGTTCCGGCACCCAGGCGGACACAAAATAGTGCTGCACCATCGCGACCCAGCCACCCGCGACCTCGACGTCAAGATCGCCGTCTTCGATCATGTCGTCGAAAGACAACTTCGAGTATTTCTCTTCCGGGCTGTACCAGGCGGCTCCGCGATAACTGAAGCGTGCCGGATCGGTGTATCCGGGATTTGCTTCTTCTTCGGTGGGCCCCGTGCGTTGCAGCTGCCGGTACTGGCGCCCGGTCCAGGTGCTGCCGGATTCGTTCCGGACCTGGTGCGTCACTTGGATTGCGTAGCTGCCGGCCTCAAAAACATACCGCTTGATCACCTGCACGCCGTCATCGGACTGCCAGATCAGCGGCACCTCCAGCAGCTCTCCCTCTTGCCGGCCATCCAACTCATACTCGAAGCGTTCGCTGGAATACATGCTGCGGTGATCCGGGGCCGGGCGCTGTTCGGTCGCCTGCAATCCCGATTGCACGACAGAGATACCAGACTCATCCTCATACATCAGCCGCACCAGGTTGTCAGGTTCCTTCCGTTGCACGGGATAATCCAGCAACGCGAGGTGCACGATCGTTCCACCCCGCGTATCGATCACCACTTTCAGCACGTCCGTGACAACCGTGATGTGCCGGGACTCCTCTTCGTCAGCAGGTTGTAGTGGCGCGGTTGATTGCACTTGCGCCGGAGCGGCGGGAATATCCCCCGCGTCAACATCGGGCACATCCTCGGCGGGCAGTGCCACATCGGTATCTTCCACCCGTGCAGACGTGTCGTTATCTCCCTGGGCGACTGGCTGAGCGGCTGACGGCGGGTCCCGCTGTTCCAGTTCCCACTGTTGCCACAACAAAAACGCCACGAACAGCAGCGCGAAAAGCAGAAAAACGCGTTGGTTAGGCATTACCCGGTTCCACCTCGTCACGGTGCGGCACCGGGTCAATTCCCCCCGGATGCCAGGGGTGACAACGGGACACGCGTTTCAACGCAAGCCATGCACCGCGCACAGCACCGTGGGCGTTCAACGCCTCCATGGCGTAGTGTGAACAACTGGGATAGAAACGACAGCGCGGTCCCAGCAAAGGACTCACGAGGAACTTATATGCCTGCAGTGTCGCTATCAGTATTTTTGTCGGTATTGTTGTCACAATGATGCGCATGGCGCGCCAGTCGAATCCAGTGCTGGTCCAATGATTTGCGTAAACAGGCGTTGTCACAACCCGCAAGCGAACGTCCGACGACGACGACGTCGAAACCAATTACTTCATCGGCACAGGCGCGAAAACTTTCGCGCACTACGCGTTTCACGCGGTTGCGTTCAGTAGCCGTCCTAAGTGATTTCTTGGAAATCGCCAGACCCAGTCGTGCATAGTCCAGCTCATTCGATCGAGCCAACAACGAAAAGCGGCGGTCCGTGGAACGCCAGGGTTGTTCAAATACCTTGCGAAACGCCCCGGCGCTGGTCAATCGGGCCCGCCGCGCGGAAGGCGCAGCAGACATAAGTTCCAAGGCCAACACTCACGGAGTCAAACGGGTCCGGCCTTTGGCGCGCCGGGCGTTAATAATCTTGCGTCCGCTTTTGGTGCGCATCCGCGCGCGAAACCCGTGGGTCCGCTTACGTTTGAGTACGCTGGGTTGAAAAGTCCTCTTCATAATTCCGATCCTTGTTTTGTTCGCTGATGCGGACGCGGAAAAGGGCGCAAGGTTAGCTGTCGGGATACAGATTTGTCAATAAATCCGAGGACTTGCCAATATTCAATTCTGGCCTGTGGATAACCATGCGATGCGGGTATAGACTAACCGCCCTTTTGACCTCCCGGAACAGGAAACCGCCTCACCCGTGGCTGGATTGTGGCAGAAATGCATCGAACGGCTCTCCGGTGAGGTCCCGCCGCAGCAGTTGAGCATGTGGATCCACCCCCTGCAAGCGGTGGAGGAAGAGGGCCACATACGCCTGCTCGCGCCCAATCAATATGTCCTGGAGTCGGTCCGCAAGCAGTTTCTGCCACAGATTCAGCGTGCCCTGGGCGGCGACATTGGGGTCAGCCTCGAAGTGGGCTCCCGCGACACACCCTCGAACCGGCGGCCCGGGGCCATCCAACCACCGGCCGATGCCTTTGCGCCCGCGGACACGGGGTTGCAGGGATATTTCACCTTCGACAATTTCGTGGAAGGCCAGTCCAATCAACTGGCCCGCGCGGCCGCTATCCAGGTGGGGGAAAACCCCGGGCGAGCTTATAACCCCTTGTTGATCT
>SMWH01000084.1 GCA_004357005.1 Gammaproteobacteria bacterium | reverse complement strand
GGCTTCCCATGCGGGTTCCGACATGGGCATCACCAGCCACAGGGTCACGGCGGATGACACCGCGATCAGCACACTGGCGGCCAGGGCCAGCGGCAACCAGCCCCGCGGGCGGCCACGGGCGGTGGATTCGCGGGTGATCTGGTGGGCGATATCCGGCCACAGATCCCGGGTTGGCTGGATCTCCCGGGGCAGATCCCGGGCAAGTTGTTCCAGATTGTCTGTGTCGCTCATCATCCCGCAAGACTCCCCCGCAAAAGTTTCCTGGCCCGATGCAGTTGGGCTTTCGATGTGCCGGTAGCCATTCCGGCCAGTTTGCCCACTTCCTCGTGGCTGTAACCTTCAATGTCGTGCAGCACGAACACGGTTCGCGCCCTGTCCGGCAGCGACTGGATGGCTCGTTCCAGGTCCCACCGGGCGCTGTTGTCACTCCGGCCTGGCGCGGCGTGGGCGCTTTCATCCAGTTCCGTTTCGTGGCGCGAATTGCGACGCAGATCTCTCAACGCCACATTCACCGCAATACGGTGCAACCAGGACGACAACCGGCTTTCCCCGCGGAAACCCTTCAGGCCCCGCCAGGCGCGCACGAAGGCTTCCTGACTAAGGTCCTCGGCGCGAGCCGGGTCACGCACCAGCCGCAGGCATACGGCGTACACCCGGCCCGCGTGGCGACGGTAGAGCTCCTCAAAAGCCGCCATGTCGCCATCGCGCGCCCGATCCACCACCCGTTGCTCCCGTTCCCGCTCCGGATCGCGCAGCGGGACGACGGCGGATTCCGCGCTATTCATGTCTATAAGATACGCTCCCGGGGGCAAAAGGTTTAAATGCCGTTTAAACGTTGGCTGCCGGCTGGGGGCCAGCGAGGCCAATGAAACCGCCGCGGGGGCAGTTCCCAAATGGGGCCAGTTCCCCCATTACGAAAAGGGACAGTACGAAAAGGGGACAGTCCCCCCATTACGAAAAGGGGACCGAAAAGGGGACCGAAAAGGGGACAGTCCCCCTATTTCCCCGGGTGCCACCACGCTGACAAAGGCATCCTGGAAATAGGGGGACTGTCCCCTTTTCGGTCCCCTTTTCGTAATGGGGGAACTGTCCCCATCCGTTATTTCAGGGCGTCGGCGGTGCGGCGCTGTTCGTTCCACAGAGCGGCAGGTACGCGATCACCATAGGACTCGAAATATTCCGCCAGGCTCCGCATCTCCGCACGCCACTCATCCCCGCTTACCGAGGTCAGTTCCGCGATAGTCTGCTCGGACACATCCAGGTCGGTGGTATTGATGGCGTCGTTGGCGGGGACAAAGCCGATGGGCGTTTCCACCGCATCGCCGTTTCCGTGAGTGCGTTCGATCACCCACTGCAGCACACGCAGGTTATCGCCAAAACCGGGCCACATGAAGTCGCCAGCGGCGTCGCGACGGAACCAGTTGACAGTAAAAATCTTCGGCAACTTGTGGGATTTGTCTCCGAAGCTGAGCCAGTGCGCCCAGTAGTCGCCGTAGTGATATCCACAAAAAGGTTTCATCGCCATGGGGTCGCGGCGCACGACCCCGACTTCGCCGGTGGCGGCAGCGGTGGTTTCCGAGGTCATTGCGGCGCCCATCATCACGCCGTGCGCCCAGTCCCGGGCTTCCACCACCAGCGGCACGGTTCCCGCGCGGCGCCCGCCGAATAGGATGGCGGAAATCGGCACGCCTGTCGGCGCCTCGGTCTGATCCGAGTAGGTCGGACACTGTTTGATCGAAACGGTGAACCGCGAGTTCGGGTGCGCCGCCGGGCCGTTGCTGGCCTCGTAGGGTCGCCCGCGCCAGTCGGTCACCGGCACATCGTCGGCCATACCTTCCCAGAAGGGCTGGTTGTCGGCGTTGACCGCCACGTTGGTGAAAATGGCGTCGTGATGCAGCATGGCCAGCGCGTTGGCATTGGTCTTGCGACTGGTACCCGGCGCCACACCAAAAAAACCGGCTTCCGGGTTGATGGCCCACAGGCGCCCGTCGTCGCCGAGGCGCATCCAAGCGATGTCGTCACCCACCGTCCAGATCCTCCAGCCCTTGTATGACGCGGGCGGGATCAGCATGGCCAGGTTGGTTTTGCCGCAAGCGGACGGAAAGGCGCCGGCGACATAAAAAATCTCGCCCTCGGGATTCTCGACGCCCATGATGAGCATATGCTCGGCCAGCCAGCCTTCATCACGCGCCTGCCAGCTGGCGAGACGCAGGGCGTGACATTTCTTGCCCAGCAGGGCGTTGCCCCCGTACCCCGAACCGATGCTCTTGATCGTCAGTTCCTCGGGGAAGTGCATGATGAATCGGCGCTTCGGGTCCAGGTCACCCAGTGAGTGCAGGCCACGGACAAAAGAGCCCTCGCGTTCGATGCGTTCCAGGGCAGATTTGCCCATGCGCGTCATGAGGCGCATGTTCACAACCACGTAGGGGCTGTCGGTGATTTCCACGCCGCAGCGCGACAGCGGTGAATCGATCGGCCCCATGCAATAGGGCACCACATACAAGGTGCGCCCCTTCATGGCGCCGTCGAAAAGCGCATCGACTTTCTTGTGGGCGTCCGCGGGGTCCATCCAGTTGTTATTGGGTCCGGCGTCATCTTCGTTGCGGGTGCAAACGAAAGTCAGGTGCTCAGTCCGGGCCACGTCCGTGGGATCGGACCGATGCAGGTAACAATTGGGATGCGTGTCCTGATTGAATTCGAGAAAATCACCGCTATCGAGCATTTTCTCGATGAGTTGGCGGTTTTCGACCTCCGAGCCGTCACACCAGTGGATGTTGTCCGGCTGGGCGTGGGCGGCGACTTCTTCTACCCACTGCTGAAGCGCCGCATTGGATGTGCCGGGCGAGGTATTAGGCGACATGCTCATTGCTTACCCTTGGGCTTTTCCTGGCAGTTCCGGGCCTCGCTTCCCCTGGGAGCGAACCCCGAAAAAAGGGCCAAAGTATACCCGCGACCGGAACAAAAACCAGCGGCAAAAGCGGAGAAAACGGTGTTTCCGGGATCGGTGGCGTAACGGCTCGAAACCGCAGACACGGCGTTGCCAGGGACTAGGGAACCAGTGTCGCGGCCACGTGCTCGAAATAGTGCTCGTAGGCTTCCGCGGTCATGGAATCGTGGGGCAGGTGCCGGAGCAGGGTCATGAAGCCCAGATAAGCGGAAAACGACAACTGGGCACGCTGCCTGGCCGTGTCCGCGTCCAGCCCCAGGTCGCGATAGGCCTGGGTCATGTCATCCATTCGGCGTCGGGCCACCTGCTCCAGCGCCGGGCGAACAAGGGGGTGGTCCGCGTGGGCCGCCAGCGTTGCATAGGCTGAGTGGGCCCTGTGTCTGCCGCTGGCCAGACGGAAGGTGTCCAGAACCCGTTGCCGGGGTTCCAGGACCTCCCGGGCGGCGGCTGCCAGCGTCTCGATCTCCTGGACCCACAATTCCAGGGCTGCGACGAGCAGGGCTTCGCGGTTCGCGTAATGCCAGTAGAAGCTGCCCTTGGTGACGCCCAGTTGGCGGGCCAGGGGTTCCACGGAAACGGCTCCGATGCCGCCGCGGGCAATCGCGTCCAGTGCGGCGTCCGCCCAATCCCGGGCCGACAGACGCTTGTTTTCCGCCGCGGAGGCCATGAATCGAGTCTAACCATACGCTGGCGTATTGACAATGGGATGCCCTCAAACCATACTGAGGCGTATGGAGCCGGTCCGGGAAGCTGGTCCGGTTCGCCTGACACGGTCATGCACAGGCCCTGCCGGGGGTGAAGCCAGGTCCACGGCGCTTGCATCATGCGGGCGCCGTGGCCGGCGCTTTTTCGGCAGCATCGGACCTGGCAATACCCTGATGAGGATGAACCACCCCGTCGCACTGAAGATGCCCGACGGATTGACCCTGCGTGGGGCGGTCTGGGGCAAAGCCGTGGAGCCGTGTGTTCTCCTTTTGCATGGCTTTGGTCAGACACGCCATGCCTGGGATGAAACGGCTTCGATGCTGGTTGATGCCGGCTTTTATGTGCTGGCCATCGACGCTCGTGGGCACGGGGAAAGCGAACACGCGGCCGACGGCAAGTACCTGTTGGATCATTTCGTCACCGACGTCCGGGAAATGCTGGCGACGCTGCCGGGCCGGCCCGCGATCATCGGGGCTTCTCTGGGCGGACTGGCCGCCTTGCTGGTGGAAGGGGAGTCCGGGGAATCGTTGACCAGCGCCCTGGTGTTGGTTGATATCACGCCGCGCTTCGAGGTGGCTGGCGTCGAAAGGATTCTCGCTTTCATGCGCGCCGCGCCTGACGGCTTTCCCAGCCTGGAAAGCGCCGGACAGGCCATCGCGGAGTTTCTGCCTCACCGCCGGCGGCAAAGGGATACCGCCGGCCTTGTCCGCTATCTCGATCAGGATGCGGACGGTCGTTGGCGATGGCACTGGGATCCGCGCATGCTCAGCGAAGAGTCCCGGGCCAGCGCGGAATGTCATGAACGCTTCCTGGCAGCTGCTGAAAATGTTCGGGTACCCGTCATGCTGGTGAGCGGAAAGCACAGCGACGTCGTGTCAGAAGAAACCATCGATGAATTCATGTCCGCCGTTCCCCACGCGCGACATGTCGTCGTGGATGACGCTCATCACATGGTGGTGGGCGACAGCAACAACGATTTCAACGAGGTCATCGTGGATTTCATGAAAAACGGGACAGCTTCGTTTTCTGAAACCCGGAGACAGGGCGGTCGCCCGTGAAGGCACTTCTGATCCAGTCTGAAAAAAACGAAGCTGTCCCGTTTTTCGGTTTTGATGGAGGAGATTTGAGGTGATTGTTTTTGCCTGGTTATTGCTGTTTCTCACGATCACGCTGGTATTCGCGTTTCTGCGCTGGCCGCTTTGGGCCTGGACGCTGGCCAGCGCGGGCGCGCTGGTCGCCTGTTCGTTGTCCGCCGCGACGCCCAACTGGCTGCCCGTCGTGGGTTGGCTGTTATTCCTGCCGGTCGCGGTAATGCTCAATGTGACCCCGTTGCGTCGCCGTTATTTGAGCGCGCCGGTTCTGGTGTTATTCCGCAAAATTCTCCCCCGGCTCTCCGAGACCGAGCAGGTGGCGCTGGAAGCGGGTACGG
Organism: Gammaproteobacteria bacterium; assembly: GCA_004357005.1. Lineage (GTDB taxonomy): Bacteria > Pseudomonadota > Gammaproteobacteria > SMWH01 > SMWH01 > SMWH01. The sequence goes on along the minus strand of SMWH01000084.1, from coordinate 9,264 downwards.
TCTGGTGGGAAGGCGATCTGTTCAGCGGAAAACCCGACTGGAAGAAGTTGTTGAGCATTCCCGTCGGGCAGCTCAGCGAAGAGGAGCAGGCATTCCTGGACGGCCCGGTCGAAGAACTCTGTTCGATGGTGGACGAATGGGAGATCAACCACCAGCTCCAGGATTTGCCCGAGCGCATGTGGCGCTACATACGCGACAACGGTTTTTTCGGGATGATTATTCCGAAGAAATACGGCGGGCTTGGGTTCTCGGCGCTGGCGCATTCGGAAGTGCTGGTCAAGCTGGCGAGCCGTAATACGACCGTGAGCGCCACGGTTTCCGTACCCAACTCGCTGGGACCGGCTGAGTTGCTGCATCGTTATGGGACGCAGCAGCAGAAAGATCATTACTTGCCGAGACTGGCGAAGGGCGAGGAGATTCCCTGTTTTGCGCTGACCGGCCCTACCGCGGGGTCCGACGCTACCTCCATTCCCGATTTCGGCATCATCTGCAAGGGCAAGTGGGAAGGTGAGGAAGTACTTGGCATGCGCCTCACCTTCGACAAGCGTTATATCACCCTGGCCCCCGTGGCCACGTTGATCGGGTTGGCGTTCCAGTTATATGACCCGGATCGTTTGCTCGGCAACCGCAAGGATCTGGGGATCACCCTGGCCTTGATTCCCCGGGGTGCGAAGGGAGTGGAGGCGGGTACCCGGCAAATGCCTCTGGACGTCCCGTTTCAGAACGGACCGGTGCGGGGCAAGGACGTTTTCGTTCCGCTGGAGTCCATTATCGGCGGGCCGAAGATGGCGGGAAGCGGTTGGCGCATGCTGGTGGAGTGCTTGTCCGTCGGAAGAGCGATTTCGCTTCCATCGACGTCCACCGGTGCTGCGCTATCCGCGGCCTGGGCGAGCGGCGCCTACGCGCGCATCCGCCGGCAGTTCAACGTGCCCGTGGGACGTTTCGAGGGCGTGGAGGAGGTCCTCGCGCGCATCCTGGGCCGCGTGTGGTTGATGGACAGCACGCGGCGCATGACGGCGGGTGCGGTGGATCTGGGTGAGTCACCCGCGGTGCCCGGCGCTATCGCCAAATACCACGTGACCGAAATGGGACGGCAGGTGATGCAGGACGCCATGGATGTGCATGGCGGCAAGGGCATCATGCTGGGACCCAACAATTATCTCGGCCGCAACTGGCAGGGTGCGCCCATCAACGTCACGGTGGAGGGCGCCAACATTCTGACCCGCAACATGATCATCTTCGGGCAGGGCGTGATCCGGTGTCATCCCTTCGTTTTGCGCGAGATGGAAGCGGCGTTTGATGACGACGAGGTCCGCGGTCTGGAGGCGTTCGACCCGGCCTTCTTTGGTCATTTGGGTTTTGCGCTGAGCAATGGGGTGCGATCGTTGTTACTCGGTTTGAGCGGCGGGCATCTGGCTTCCGTGCCCCGGCGTGGCCCGTTTTCCCGATACTACCGTCAGTTCAGTCGCTACAGCGCCGTGCTGGCGTTGTGCTCGGATACGGCAATGGGCGTGCTGGGTGGCAGCTTGAAGAGAAGGGAACGCCTCTCTGCCCGTCTCGGTGACGTGTTGAGCTGGTTGTATATCGGCAGCACAGTGCTCAAACGTTTCGAAGACGCCGGGCGTCCGGTTGGCGAGGAAGTCGTCACGGCATGGTGTTGCGAGTACGCGTTGGTCAAAATCCAGGATGCACTGGACGGTTTCCTTTCGAACTTCCCGGTCAAGACGGTTGCCTGGAGTCTGCGCGCGCTGGTTTTTCCCTTCGGGCGCCATCAGCGAGTGCCCGGCGATCGCAGGGACCATCTGCTGGCGAGTTCGCTGATGCAACCCGGCGACATCCGCGACACCCTGGGAACGAGGCTCTATACCACGGCACAGCCCAATAATCCGATCGGAATGATGGAACAGACTTTCCGCAAGGTAATCGACGCGGAAGTGCTGGAAGCCAGGGTACACAAGGCGCATCGAAAACAGGAATTCGAGTTCGCTGTCGGCGCCGATCTCAGGACGCAGTTGAAAGCCGCGGTTGCTGCCGATGTGCTTGGCGAAGCGGAGGTCCGCCAGTTGCTGGATGCGGAAATCGCAGTGGCGGACGTGATCGCAGTGGACGAATTCGAACCATCGGAACTGGGTGCTTCGCGGATCTCGACGGACGACAAAGGCACGCAAGCCGCATGAAGGTCATCGTGATCGGAGCGGTGTTGCTGCTCGCCGCCTGTCAGGATGGGCCGGATCTGGACGGCGATTGGGTATTGACCCACCTGAAGGGTGAAACCGTCCCCGACGATGTGGAGATTACCCTGTCGGTGGCGGACGGCGGTGTGAGCGGTCGCGCCGCGTGCAACGGCTACATGGGTTCGCTGGTTCGAGACGGCGCGAAAGTCAGTTTCGGGCCGTTGGCCAGCACAAAAATGGCCTGTCCTCCACCGTTGATGGAATGGGAGCGGCGTTTTCTAGCGGCCATGCAGGAGGTTTCTCTGGCCGAAGGCGCCGCCGCTTCGTTGAGCTTGTCGGACGATGCGGGCGATACGGTGCTGGTTTTCAGTTCTTCGACGGTTCGCTGACCAGGCGCTCGACGAAAACACGCATGCGCTGGTAGTGGGAACCGGGCCAGTATGCCTGGTCACATCCTGTGCAGCGCCGGAACTGCCGGTGGCGTTGTGCGATATCTTCCGGCACCTGCAACGCCACTTTCGACAGGGGCACGTCTTCCAGGATTGCGTTGCAACGGATGCAGCGTGTGAACGGCTGAAGGACCGCGCGCAGGTCCAGCCGATCCAGAAGGTACTCCAGTTGCTCGCGGGGACGGCGTCCCCGTACGTATACCCCGTGTGTGACCGCCCGGTGCATCAGCAAGTCCCGGTCACGGGTCAGCACGATTCGGTGCTGGCGTGCAGCTACGTCCACCAGCGCCGGGTCATCGATGGCGTTTTCATACACCGTGTCGAAGCCGAGCATGCGCAGGTAACCCGCGAGGCGGCCGAGATGCGCGTCGGCGATGAAGCGCGGTTCACGCAGGGGTTCTGGCCGGACCCGCAGAATCGGCGAGATGTTCACGGACTCAAACACCGGATACACGCTGACGCGATCGCCCTCGCAGACGGGGTGGGAAAAACCTACTGATTCCCCGTTGACGAGAATGACCTCAACTTCCGTGTGCGGCACGCCGATCGCCTCGATGGCGTGTTTTACGGTGGCGTTCTCGCAACAGTCGTATTCGAAACTGCGCTTGCGGCGCTGGCCCGGGAGAAAGTCGTTCAGTTCTTCATAGAAACGGAAAGTCGCGGTCGGCATGGTAACGGCGGTCAGTTTCTTCCCACCCTGAACGAATCCTGGATGCGTTGCTGAACCGGATCGAGGGTTTCGTTTTTTGTGCGGAACTCAAGCGCCAGATAGCGGCCCTGCCAGGGGATCACGAAGGATACGGTGTGCATGTATGCGGGCCCGTCCCAGTGATCGTAGACGTAGCGTTTGCCCGTGATTCCCGCGAGTTCGACATTGCCCACTGCTTTGTGATCGGCCCACAGGCCGCGTCGGTCGGCTTCGTCTTCGTCGGCATAACTGATGGCAACCACCGGATAGCCGTCATGGCGCAACAGAACCCCACCGTGGTGCCGGTCAGTCTCGTACACATCGGGATGCTCGACGCTGAACCCGATCTGATCATCCCGGTAACGTTCCCAGACAACGGTGTTGAGATCCGGGGCCGGCGGCGGTGTGCCCTCGCAAGCAGCCACCAGGACCACGGCGAACAGGAAAATGCAGCGCACCGGGCGCCTTGCCTGAGTCGCAAAACGGTCTTTCATTTTGGCCTCCACTCGTTGTCCGTGTTGATGGACCGGGGGTGGATGGGCCGGGGCAACGTCCCAGACTTCAGCCCAGGGCTTTCTTGACGTCTTTGACCAGGTCTATGGGAAAAATAATCGTGTTACTGCGGTCGCTGGCGATCTCCGTGAGCGTTTGCAGATAACGCAGTTGTATTGCACGCGGGTCGGCGGACAGGGTCTTTGCCGCCTCCACGAGTTTTGAGGCGGCCTGCATTTCGCCCTGCGCGTGAATGACCTTGGCGCGCCGTGTGCGCTCGGCTTCGGCCTGTTTGGCGATGGCGCGGATCATGCTTTCGTCCAGGTCCACGTGTTTTATTTCCACGTTGGCGACCTTGATCCCCCAGGCATCCGTTTGTTTATCGAGAATCGTCTGGATATCGTGATTGAGCTTGTCGCGCTCCGCGAGCATGTCGTCCAGTTCGTGTTGACCCAGTACCGAGCGCAGCGTGGTTTGTGACAGTTGGCTGACCGCTTCCAGATAGTGTTCCACCTGGATGATCGCTTTTTCCGGCGCGATGACCCGGAAGTACACCACGGCATTGACCTTGACCGAGACGTTGTCCTTGGAGATGACGTCCTGGGTGGGCACATCCATGACGATGACGCGCAGGTCTACCCGTTCTATCTGCTGGACGATCGGGATGACGATGATCAACCCGGGACCTTTGACCTTCCAATAACGGCCGAGCTGGAAAATGACGCCGCGTTCGTATTCGCGCAGGATCTTGATCGCGTTGATCAGGATGCCCAGCAGCAGTATGGCAATCGTGCCGAAAATATAGGTACTCATGATGACTCTCCAGGAAACTTATTCCTCGACGGGCCGCACCTTCAAGGTCAGCCCGTCAATACCTGTGACTACAACCGTTTGTCCTTTCTTTAACGGTGCCTCGGTGACGGCAGCCCAGCGTTCCCCGCGCACATGGATGTCGCCTTTGTCCTTGAACGTCATCAGCGCTTCGCCCTTTTTGTCCATGAGCTGTTCACGCCCGGACACGACGGGTCGTTGCCGCGCCTTGACCGCGAAACCGATGATGGCCATGAGCAGCAATCCACTGGCAAGACCAATGGCGCCGATCAGTGGTCTCGAGACGCCGAAGCCTGGAACATCCGTGTCGATGAGAATAATCGAACCGATCACGAGGGCGATCACCCCGCCGATCCCCAGTGCGCCGAAACTCGGCGCGAAGACTTCCGCGATCATCAGGATCACTCCCAGGACGATGAGCGCCAGGCCCGCGTAATTGACCGGCAGCGCCTGAAAGGCATACAGGGCCAGCAGCAGCGCGATGGCGCCCACCACGCCCGGGACGATCGCTCCCGGGTTGTAGCCTTCGAAAATGAGACCGTACAACCCGATCATCAGCAGGATATAGGCCACCGTGGGGTCGGTGATGACCGCAAGCAACTCGCTGCGCCAGTCCGGAGATTCCTGCCGGATGACCAGCGCCTTCGTATCGAGGGTGACGTCCTGCCCAAGGACGTCGACGGTGCGACCGTCGATCTGTTCCAGCAGATCACCCACGTCCTGAGCGATGAGATCGATGACGCCCAGTTCCAGGGCTTCGCTTGACGGGATGCTGTGTCCTTCGCGCACGGCCTTCTCGGCCCATTCGGCATTGCGCCCTCTCTTGTTGGCCAGGCCTTTGATGTAGGCAGCCGCGTCATTGACGATTTTGCGGGTCATCGTATCGGTGCTTGGGGCGCCGCTGCCCGGAACCGTTTTCCCGGACTCTTCTCCACCATCTTCCTCGCCCGTGTCGGTGCCCTTCTTGCCGGCGCCCGAATCCCTGGCGGGTTCCGGGGCGGATGCCGGGGGCGACCCGGTAATCGGGACCGGCGTGGCGGCACCCAGGTTGGTGGCCGGACTCATGGCGGCGACGTGGCTGGCGTAAAGAATGTAGGTTCCGGCGCTGGCGGCACGCGCGCCTTCAGGAGCGACGAAAGTCACGATGGGAACCGGTGAACTCAGGATGGCCTTGACGATGTCACGCGTGGAGGCGTCCAGACCCCCGGGCGTGTCCATGCGAATGATGATCAGCGCGGCGTTGCGTTCCGCCGCCAGCTCGAAAGCGCGGGTCAAATAGTCACGGGTGGCAGGGCCTATGGCGCCGTCGATCTCCAGCAGCATGGCCTCGCGGCCCCTGAATTGGGCGGATGAGGTTTCTGAAGATTCGGGTTGTGCAGACTGGTCGGCGGATTCAGATGCTTGCTGTGCGGAACCGATGCTGAGCGCGGACACGGCCAGAGCGAGGAATACAAACCTCATGCATCGTTGTGACTGTTGCCTCATGCCGTTCATTGGAATCTGAACGGAGTGGCGTACTCCGTTTTATCTTGGTTGGGCGGGTTGGCGCCCCAGCCCCGGACTCGTGGTGGCCCCGCCAAAGGGCACGGTGACCCCGAAGCCCAGAATGAGATCACCGAAATTGTCTTCCGCGATCTCATAGCGATAGCGCAGATCCATGCGGAACGCCGCGCCCCCGGATGGGATCGGCCACATCCCGCCAACGCCCAGTTGCACCATGGGGTTCCAGTCGTCGGTGACCCCGTTGTCGCTCTGCAGCGCGCCGCCACCCACGAGGAAATACGGGTTCCAACTCGCTTCACGATTGACCTTGATGAAATTGAGACCCAGACCAAAATGGTCCAGTGAGCCGCCTATGGTGCTCGGGAAATCCAGCTGGTCTCCGGTAACCTCGAACTCGAACACCCAGGTCGGGCTGATGGTTTTCCCGATGGCCAGACCGGCCCACCACCCGTCCTCAGTGATACGCGAGCCATCGGCCCAATTCCAGCCCAGCATGCCGGCGAAATGCCAGCCGTCACGCTGGAACTGGGCGTGAGCGGCGCCGGTCCATAACGACCCCAGCAGCAGGAAAAAAAACAGTTTTCTCAACATATCCGTCGGTCCCCGGGTCATCGCTGATCCGCCAACACTATATAGCATTGCCGGAGTTGCCGGGTGGGCGGCTTAACCTTCAATGATGGTAACGGCCTGTCCTGGTTGCAAACGTTCGTTGCCTCTCACTATGACCGTCTGACCCGGCTGCAGTTCGCCGGAAACCTCGATCAGCGCGCCATCGCCCATCCCCGGGACGACAGAGATCTGCTGCGCGGTGTTGTCTTCGGCGTTGACGATGAACACCGACGCGCCACTGCGACGGAGGACCAGGGCATCTCGCGGCACCGCGATGACCTCTCGAGCATCCGCCATGGGGACGGCGACCCGGACGGTTTTGCCAACCGGCCAGGAGTTTTCCGCCAGATCGATGCGCATCTCGAACAGGTGAGAACGCTCTTCGCCAACCGCCACGATGGTCCGTAACGACCCGGTAAGTTCAGAATTTCCGTCGGTGATGTGGATGTCCTGCCCCAGCCGGACAAACTGGAGATACTCCAGGGGCGCGCGGGCGACGACTTCCTTGATGCCCGGGTTGAGCATTCGAACAACCGGATCACCGATGGAAACCCGTTCGCCCTCGCGAAGCACCCGGGCCACGACCACCCCGGCAAACGGCGCCCTCAGGGCCGTGCGTTCGATCTGGTCGCTTATCCGCGCAAGACCGGCACGGGCCACGGCCAGATCGGCGCGTGCGACTTCGTAGTCGGATTGTGTCCGTTCGAGCTGGGTCACCGATGTCAGGTTTCTGTCCAGGAGTTCGCGGAGGCGCGCGGTTTCCTTTTCGAGAAAGCGCACGCGCGCGCGTTCGCGCGTGATTCGGGCCTCCGCCTCCGTTTTTTGAAGCTGCAGCTGCGTGTCATCGATCCGCGCGACTTCATCGCCGGCAATGACGGGGGTGCCTACGTCGGCAACCCAGATCAGCACGCCGGGCACCTCCGCGGATACGCGGGCATCGTCGCGGCTGAACACGGTACCTGGTACGAGCGTCGTGGGCGCAAGTTCGTGGACTACGACCTCTGCCACGCGTACCGGCGCCGGCGGCACGCCCTGCGGCTGTGCCCCAACGACCATCGGCGCCAGCATCAATGCAGCGGCGGCAATTCCTGTCCTTGAGTTCATTATTATGAATTTTCCCCTGCGCGCCATTCCCTGTTATGGGTGTTTCTCAGCGTAGGCCGGACCCGGTGCGCCTTTGCCCTCGACTTGAGTTGCCTGTTTCTCTTCGCCCAGGCGCAGCAAGCTGGGCAGCAGAATCAGCGTAAACACCGTGCTGACCAGCATGCCGCCGATGATGACGGCTGCCAGACCCCGGTACAGTTCGGTTCCTGCGCCGGGCATGAGCAGCAATGGCAACATGCCGAAAATACTGGTGAGTGTGCTCATGAGGATTGGCCGCAGCCGCAAATGGACTGCGGTGTTGACGGCATCGCGTCTCGATAGTCCTTCGCGCTCCGCGGCGCGGGACTGGTACACCAGCAGGATGGCGTTATTGACGATCAATCCAAGCACGATGATGAACCCGATCATCGTCAGCAGGTCCATGGGCGCAAACATGAACAGGTTCAGCAGCCGCAATGCCAGGACGCCGCCCACTGTGGCCATGGGGATGGTCAGGATCACCATCAGGCTGTCTTTGAACGACTGGAACAGCGCGCTCATGAGCAAGTACAGAATCGCGATGGCCAGCAGGAAGCTGCCGGACATGTTTTTCAGTGCAATGTCCATGTCTTCCGCCGTCCCCCGGTAGGCGATGGTGCCGTCTTCCGGAAGCAACGGTTGAATCACCGGCGCGACCTGGGTACGCAGGATCTCGATGGCTTCTTCCAGGGAAACGTCGGAGGGTGGCACCACCGTCAGGGTCAGCGTGCGGCGCCGGTCGATGCGCCGGATCTGGTCCGGCCCGGCGGTGCGGCTGAGCTGCACCAACTCGCTCAGGGGTTGCACGGCGCCGTTGGGCGTGGCTACCGGCATTGCCATGAGCTGTTCCGGCGTGTACCAGTCCTCGGAACGCAGGATGATGTCCAGGCGGCGGTCGCCGTCAAAATACTCGCCTACGAAAACGCCGTCGCCCATGGCCCGGATCACGGTCGCCAGCCGCTGCCGGTCCCAGCCGCTTTCCGCGATGCGGCGGTCATTCGGAATCAGTCTGAGTTCCGGCTCGGCCAGGGCGAGACCCGGTTGAGGCCGGACCTGGGCGTCCGGCAGCGCGCGCATGATCGCCTCGTACCCGGCGCGACCCGCGTCCAGCAGCGAATCGAAATCCCGTGCCTGAAGATCCAGATCGATGCTGCGGCCGCCGCTGAACTGGCGGAAAATATTGGCGCGTTGCGCGAACGCCATGGTATCGGGGAAGCCCTGCAGGATCTGCGAGTTGAAGACCATCAACAGTTCGTCTACGTCGTCCCGGTTGACCGCCCGGGCGCCGAGAAAACCGCCGAACCCGCGAAACACGCCGACGAAATAGTTATCCACGTGGGGATCCGTTTCGCCGTCGAGGAACGGTTGCATGCGCTCCATGATCGGCTGGATCAGT
>SMWH01000083.1 GCA_004357005.1 Gammaproteobacteria bacterium | reverse complement strand
CGCTTCCCATGTTCAAAAAAAGATTCCCCGTGATCGGCAGTGACGATGAGCAGCATGTCATCAAACACACCGCGTGTTTCAAACCCGCGAATCAGTTCCCCGATCCACTGGTCCGTGTATCGCACCTCGCCGTCGTACAGACGTTTCAGTCTGGCGATAGTGTCCGATGTTGCGCCATCGCGCCCGAGTTTTCTCAAATCGTCCAGAGCCTGACGGGAACCATCGATGCCCTCAGTGCGTTCCGGGTCGCCGGTCAGTTCGGGATGTGGCAGGTAGGGATCGTGCGGATCAATGAAGTGAACAAAGCCAAAGACCTGCGTATCACCATCGGGTTGTTGATCGAACAGTTCCAGCGCGTAAGCCGTGACGGCTTCAGCGGGGATGAGCCGGATGGCGTCGTGCGCATAGCCGCGCGCGGTCCCGGGGTCCGGGCGCCCGAAATGATCAAAGCCCTGATCAAATCCCACCGCGTTGCCTGCGTTTGGATTGGTGGTCACACCAAAGCTCCAGAAACGCCCAGAGGTTTCAAGCGCCTCTGCCAGTGTGATGTTGCGGTCGGGCAGGGCGTCATCCCGGGTAAGCGCGGTATGAGACGACGGATAGCGCGAGGTGAATAACGATCCGATGCTGGCGCGGGTCCACGATGATGTTGCCCAGGCGTTTTCGAAGACAAAGGACCGTTGCGCCAGCCTGTCCAGTTCCGGGGTGAGTCCACGCTGCGACCCGTAGCTTCCCAGCCAGTCAGCGCGCAGAGCGTCCACCAGAACGATCACGACGGAGCCGGGGGGTTCGGTCTGCAGGGGCGTCGTGAACACCGCGCGATCCGCGAAGGAAAGCACGGGCTCTTCGGTCACGTCCGGCTGGCATGCGTTCAGTGCGAGGCCCAGCACGCACGTCGCGGCGAGACGTTTCATGGGATGTCCCCGCTGTCGGGTGGCGATGGTTCGGTCGCTACGATGGCCGTATTGGCTTTGACCGGGATGATCTGGGTCTGGCCGGAGGGCCAGTGGATGGTCAAAGTTCCCGTCTTCTCTTCGTTCAGGCCGAAGTGTACCGGTAACCAGCTGGTGGCGAAGGCGCCGGTTCCCGCGGTAACGGGCCGTGATTGCGTAAACCCGCCGGCTTGCAGAACCAGCCGTACACCCAGACCCATGGAATTGCTCACGGTGGGCTTGAGCTGCACCCGCAACCAGTTGCCACTGTCGCTGTCGTTGCGGAGCAACTGGTAGCGGCCCCGGTCGCGTTCAGGTGAGGGACCAAAACCGTTGGTGATGAACATATCCAGATCACCATCCAGATCGTAGTCGAACACCAGAACTGATGCCCCGCGGCCTTCCTTGTATCCGCCCGCCTTTGCAGAAGCCGTGACGTCATGAAACCGGCCGCTGCCCATATTGAGGTAGAGGCGGTTGGTGGGATTGCCAAACATGCCGCCGTTCACCACATACAGGTCCAGCCGGCCATCGTTGTTGAAATCCGCAAAAACGGCGTCGTTGCCGGGGCCCGGGTCATCGACACCGGCACCCACGGAGTCTTCAAGAAATCCATCGCCGTCGTCGATAAAGAGCTTGTTACGGGTCTCCGCCGGCGGAGGATTCGTCCCCCATTGCTCAAACGATTCCGGCGATTGCTTCATGCGGATGCGCCCGCCCACTGATTGAAGTTCGCCCGGGCTGCCGTGGAACTCCGCTGTCAGGCAACCCTCGGCATCGCGCCACAGGAACAATCCCGTTTCGTCTGCCGCAATCTCGGGTTCGCCCTGGAACATGAGCGATTCGAGTGACAGGTGCCATGGCTGATGAGTGAGGCGGTGTTTGCGTTCTCCGAGACGCGCAATCCCCGGTTCCGGCAGACCCTCTTTCCAGAACTCCAGCGATGCCTTGCCGGTCGCGCATAGTTGAAAACCTTTTTCCACTCCCTTGCGGCTCACCAGAAACAGAAAACGCAGCGTCTGATCCGCGAGCACCGCGCCTTCACCAGAACGCGGGCGCATTACGTAGTACAAGTCGCTGTCACCGTCATTGTCCACGTCTCCGGCAGCCACATAGGTAGCACGGGTTTCGGTTTGCTTGGGGATGCTGAGTCTCCCTGACCACGGCGCAAACTTGTCCTTGCGGGTCAGGCGCCAAACACGTCCACCGGCACGGGGATGACCGTGGGTGACATACAAGGTGCCGCCCCGGCGAGGTACGACGGTGACATCTGAGGCGTAGACCCTGGCCCAGTTGTATTGCTCTGCCAGATCCACGAAACCTTCCGGCCGGTATATGGCCAGGATCTGCGCGTTGTCATCGTTCACGAAATTGTTGATAAACAGATCCAGCTTTCCGTCGCCGTCAACGTCCCAGGGAACAGCGGAACGGCCGCGCCCCGGTGCGTTGCTCAACACCGGACCCAGTTGTGCCAGTTCAAATCGCTTGCCTTGCCGGTTGATGTGCAGCACGTTGGCGCGATCCCGACGTCCGAGTTCGGCACCGCGACTCACATACAGATCCGGCCAGCCGTCGCGGTTGAAGTCCACCCAGGCAAGGCCGTGGGTGTCGGCACGCTCGAAAACACCGCGATTCGTAACGTTTTCGAAGCGGCCATCCTGCGTGTTGCGGAACAGGAGAATGTGGCCGTGGTTGCTGACAGCAAGATCCGGCCAGCCATCCCCGTCAAAATCCGCCGCCGCTGCCGCGAAGCTGGCGCCTTCGTGCGTGAACCCGGCGGCTTCGGTCTGGTCGGAAAAAACAAAAGGCGGCGCCGGCGCCGCGTTGTTGCCGGAAGCGGCCACCAGCAAGAGCCCCGTGAAGAACAGGCGCGCCGGTTGTGGATCAGCGATACTCATGTGGCGCTTGCGCATTTATTATCGTTCTCGTGAAAGCCTCTTTCGATCAACTCATGCAACGCGCGGTCACCGCCTTGCGCTCCGACCGTCTGGACGAGGCGTCTCGTCTCGTGCACCAGGTGCTCCGCGAAGATCAGAGCCAGGCCGAAGCCTGGCATTTTCTGGCAGGAATCCGGCTGCGGCAACAGCAGCCTACCGAAGCCGCCGCCGCTCTGCACAAGGTGATGGCACTGAATCCCGGGAACCGGGAGGCGGGCCTCGAACTGATTGGCGTCTTGCGGGGACTGGATCGGGACGAAGAAAGGCTGGCGCTGTGCCGGGAACTGGTGGCGCGCTGGCCGGACGATGGCCGTGTCTTGAGGGCCATGGGGCTCGCCGGGTGGGAACTGGGCGATCTCGAAGAGGCCACCGAGGCTTATCGGAAGGCATTGGAGCTGGATCCCACGGACCCGGATACTCTGTGTGACCTGACGCTTCTGGGCCGCTCCGATCTGGTTTCTTCCGATGTGCTCCGTGCCGCGCTGCGCAATCCACTGCTGGACTGGAGGCGGCGGGCCCGTTTGCACTTTGCGCTGGGCAAGCAGGCAGAAAGTGCCGAACAGTATGCGCAGGCTTTCGAAGACTTTACCGAGGGCAATCGGATTCGACGAGCACATGAAGACTTCGGCATTGCACGCAAGCTGGGGAACGCGGGCGCTTTCCTGCGACTTTTCGAGGAAAGCGATCGCCTGAACGGGTGCGGCTGTTCCAGTCGCCGGCCGGTATTCGTGACGGGCATGCCCCGCTCGGGTACGACGCTGGTGGCACAAATCCTCAACACTCACCCCGAAATCCAAAACCTGGGCGAGCGGCTGGATTTGCAGACCGTGATCAGCGAGTGGGCGCGCCGCGCGGACCTTAAAGGGGAGTTACTGGAAAGCCTGGATCAGATGGAGCCGGATGTCTGGGCCCGTATGGGGGAAGACTATCTGGCGCGTCTACCCGAACCGGCGGACGGGGTCCGGTACCTCGTTGACAAAATGCCTTTCAACGTAAACCTGGTCGGCTTCCTGCGGCTGATGTTTCCGGAGGCGGCCGTGATTGTCTGTCGGCGTGATTTGATGGATGTGGGAGTGTCATGTTTTGGCACTGGCTTCAGCGAAACTGCATTCAGCTACGATCTGTATGAGCTCGGGCAATTTATCGGCATGTGTGATGCGATGGCCGGCTACTGGCAACAGCGTTGGCCGGATTACGTGCACGTGGTTGACTACGAGGATCTCGTCACAGCGCCCGATGCCGTGGTACGCGGATTGTTTGAGCGAATCGCCGTGGAGTGGGACGAAGGCTGGCGCTCGTTTCACACCACCAGAAGCGCCGTGCGCACTGCAAGTATCAGCCAGGTAAGGCGGGCGATCTATCAAAGCTCCGTTGGGCGCTGGAAACGCTATGAATCGCACCTGGAGCCGTTCCGCGCGGGGATCGCCGATGCCCGGAAGAGACTTGGTAATAAGTCACAGGCTCCGGGGTAATCCCGCACCGACCCGGGGCACCCGAACGCCCACACTATCCTCGACGCCGAATAACGAGGTCATCGAGGAGGGTGTCATGAAGAATGTGTACCGTTTCATACTAACGACCCTTTTGGCTGGAGCGCTTTTCGCCGCGCATGCCGAGTCCTTCAAGGACGTACACCCGGAGTTCGCGGGTGTGCACGCGGCTCAGATCGCGGCCCAGAGCGACTTGGCGCTTGACCGGATGCAGTTGAATATCGGCGCGCAGGTGGAAAAAACTCGGGTTGCCTTTGTCCGCGAGCAGGGCAACGCGATCGTCGAACAGGCCAACAAGGCATTAATCGCCCTGCAGGGCGATCTGTTCCCGAACGGCCTGGCCGGTGAAAACGTCGCCGCAGCGCGACCCAACAACGAAGATCCTGTTCTCGATGCAACGCTTCTGGTCGATGCGTACTAGACGGTCAGCAAGGGGGATTAGGCCGCGGTCCGACGCGGCCCTTTTTTTGTGCCGGTCAACCTCGCTCACCATGCTAGGCTTGGCGTCGAGGCCCCGTCGGCATGCCCCGCAGCAAACCACTACTTCTTTATGACGGCAGATGTGAGTACTGCTGTTATTCCGTCCGCTATGCCCAGCGGCTCACGGGGGAAGCGGTTGAATACCGGCCGTACCAGGAAGCACTGAATCAGTTCCCCGATCTCACCGAGGCCCAATGCCGTGAAGCCATCCAGTATATAGACACTGACGGGAGCATCGTGGCAGGCGCCCATGCCGCCTTTCGCACGCTCGCCCACGTACCCGGTTATCGTTTCTGGTTGCGCCTCTACCGCTGGCTACCCGGTTTCGCGCCCCTGGCGGAACTCAAATACCGTTTTGTATCCGCTAACCGGGACTGGGCCGTCCGGGTGAGCAGGATCGTATGGGGCAAAGAGTGGATACCAGCCGAATACACTCTGACAACCTGGTTGTTCCTGCGGCTGTTTGCACTGATCTACCTGGCTGCGTTCGTGTCCTGGGCGGTGCAATGGCCGGGTTTGATCGGCGAAAACGGCATTCTCCCGGTCGGTGATTTCTTTTATGCCGTCGAACGGCATCTGGGGCTCGAGCGCTACTGGCTGATCCCTTCGCTCCTGTGGTTTTCGCCATCGGACATTGCAGTGCTTGTGATCACGTGGGCGGGGATCATCCTGTCGGTGTTGCTGTTTTTCAATATCGCCACCCGGCTGTGTTTGTTGCTGCTGTGGCTGTGTTATCTGTCGCTTTTCCATGGTGGACAGCAGTTCATGTCCTTCCAGTGGGATATCTTCCTGCTGGAGTGCGGATTCCTTGCGATGTTCTTGCCGTCACACCCGCGCATTGGCGTGTGGTTGTTCCGCTGGCTGCTGTTCCGCTTCATGTTCCTTTCCGGCGCTGTCAAGCTGCTCAGCGGGGATCCGACCTGGGGGGATCTGACGGCGCTGTATTTTCACTACGAGACCCAGCCTTTGCCCACGCCGCTGGCGTGGTATGCGCACCATTTGCCGTTCTGGTTCCAGGAGGCAAGCGTCGCGATCATGTTTATTATTGAATTGGTCGTACCATTCCTGCTGTTCCTGCCCCGGCGCATCCGGTTTTTCGCCGCGTGGAACTTCATCATCCTCGAGGTGTTCATTCTGCTCACCGGCAACTACAACTTCTTCAATTTGCTGACGATCCTCGTTTGCCTGTTGTGTTTTGATGATCAGGCCATTGGACGGGTCATTCCGGCGCGTTGGCGTGATCAGAGCGTCCCGAAACGGGCGGGTCGCGCGTCCACGATGGCCGCCGGAGCGTTGGCTGGGATAATCCTGCTGGTAAGCAGCCTGCTCATGTGGAGCACTTTTAACCGGGGTGACCTCGGAAGGGCCGCCCACCTGGTGCGCTGGGCACTGCCATTGCACATCGCCAACAACTACGGTTTGTTCGCGGTGATGACCATGCGCCGCCCTGAAATAGATGTTCAAGGTTCCATGGATGGGGAGAGATGGGAGAGCTACACCTTCCGCTACAAACCCGGGCCGCTGGCGCGGCGCCCCCGCTGGAATATCCCGCATCAGCCCAGACTGGACTGGCAGATGTGGTTTGCCGCACTGGGCGACTATCGGCGTAATCCCTGGTTTAGCAACTTCATGGTCGCTCTGGGACAAGGCACGGAAGACGTTTTGGTTCTATTGGAGCACAACCCCTTTCCCGAGCGCCCACCGAGGTATCTGCGGGCGGTGCTGTACAATTACCACTTCGCCGGTCCTGACAGCCGCACTG